>JACQXH010000071.1 GCA_016208845.1 Nitrospirota bacterium
CTCGCGCTCTTCATCCTGCTCGCCTTCAAGGTCAACCAGTACTTCATGCGCAACTCTGGAGAGATCGGTCGATATAAACGGATGGGCCCTGGTCGTTATGCGCGAGAATGTAAGGAGGTCATTGATGAAGTTTTGCATCCGTCTGGTTGCGTTCTGCATGCGTTCCAGATAATCACGCCCCTGATCATCCATCACCGGAGCATATTTGGTTTTGAGACGGTCTCCAAAGGCCATGACCTTTCTTAGAGGCTCCTGCAGGTCGTGAGATGCGATATATGCAAATTCCTGCAATTCCTGATTCTTCTGCTCCAGTTTTTTTGAAAATCGTTTCAATTCCACTTCCGCATGCATTTTTTCTATGATCTCCTCCTGTAATTGATCGACCACAGCAGTTATCTCGGCAGTCCGTTTCTCAACCCTGACCTCCAACTCTTCGTAAAGGAGGGCATTTTTTAAAGCAGTGGATGCCTGATTAGCTATAGTGGTCAGGAGCCTGATATCTTCTTCGGATAGCATATCCCCTGATAATTTTTCACCAAGTATGAACAGGAAGGCTATTTTGTCTTCTATGAATACAGGCACGGCCACCTCAGACTCAAAGAGGATCAAATCCTCTATAACCGCTGCCGGATAATCGTGTAGCATTTGCAGTTCCTCTTTTATAAGGATTTTTTTACTGTTCATGAAATTGATCAGTTCCGATCCCTTTGAGATTCGCTTTTTGGACATATCATTATCGGGCGTGTTTTTGTGACACCTGTAATATGCCGGCACAAAGTATCCGTCCTTCTCCGAAAGCAGATACGCTGTTTTGACCTTCAGGAGCGAAAACATTGTGTCGACAATATATCGCTGGATATATTTAAGGTCTATGGTAGATGCAAGTTCGTAACTTACTTTATTGACGGTCGAGTAGTAATCATAAGTGGTCTTGGAGAATAATCTGTCGATGAGGCTCTGGACCCTGTCCCTCAGCGGATGAAATAGCAGTGCCATTATAAGCGCTGCCAAAGTGGTGATTGCCAAAGAGGATATGCCGGAGACATCAGAAAGGAGTTTTGTCACCATAATGACGAACACAACGTAGAGACCCGTGACGATGCTAACTGTGAGGGAATATATCAGGCTCCTTTTAAGGGCAATATTGATGTCCATGAGGTGGTTACGAAAAATGGCATAACTTAGAAATATTCCGGACATGGTAATGCCAAAATTTCCAAAGGGGTAAATAATATCTATTTTAAACATTGGCAGGAAGGACGTAGTTGCGCCCACAAAGCCAAACATAAATCCATAAATTATATACAGACTCTGCGAACGTTTGTGCCCCCGTGCATTAGGGAGAAACTTAAAAAGCTCGATATAACTGAATAACACAAATGACATGTAAAATATTAGCGCCAGCGTGTAGAGGTGATTTGCTTCAATGAAGTATATACTGTATGTAAATCTTGTCTTATTAATAATATAATCAGTAGTTAAAATAGCAATAGCAAACAACATCGCCAGCAAATAACCTGACAATAAAAGCCTTTTCCTGCGAATTCCACAGAAAGAAATTACAAAATGATAGAAAAAAGGGCCTACAAACATACCTCCTGCATTCGCTATCTTCCATCTGAGGAGTGCTTCAGATTCGGTATCGGCAATCCCTACAGCAAACAAACCCAATCCCCAAACAATTACTGAGATATTGAAAAACAGCAGGCGGCGATGCAGGGCGGTTTTACTGAAGAATAGTGTTACGGCCGACAGGATGATAAAGGATATGCCGCACGAAAGGCATGATAAAGCGAAAAGGCTCATTACTTGTCCGTCCCTAAATGTATAGCCTGGAAAATAAAAAAGATGATGGCAGATACAAACGAATTAATCATAGTTATTCCTGTAGTCAGCACGTTAAAATCTATTTGATATATTTTATGCGTATTTTTATCGCTCATATATATATGGCTATAATATATATCGAACATTTTGCTGAAAAACTTGAATTTTGTTGAAAATTGAATCAGGCAGGATGCAGTTGAATGAAACGATTCTAATAAGCAGAGGTCTATAGATAAAAAGGCTTGTATTCCAGGGTGTTAGTGGCTATTTTCAGCAAAAATGGTTTAAGTGGGTTAGCGTATGACATGCATGAGTTGATCGTTATTACTTTTCCTCCGTGCTCGGCATACGGTCCATTAGCAGCCTTCCAGGGTTCGTGGCTTCGCATGATCATTTGAAGGCCAAGAGAGGATAATGCTTTAGTCGTTATGTCTTCGCCAAATGTGATCCCGGCCCCCCTTGTGTTCGGACGCTCCCCAGATGCTGGTGATGGGTCGCTCCAAAGTATATCTTTTTCATTTAACCGGTCTTCTAAATCATCTAAGGTCTTTATTTTTGAAGATATGCCGGCATGAACGAAAAGTATGTTATTGACGATCGCTGCGATATATAACCGGGATAAAAAATCATGCATTATTTCTTTATAAAAAGATTCCCATGAAGAATATTTTATTTTTGCCTCATGAACAAGGTCACATGGATAAAAATAGGGTCTTCCGTCTGTGTATGATTCGTGGTTCCCTTTGAGCGCAACAATGTCATCCCTGCTCCGTAAGAGTTTATTGAGTTCGGTTATGATCTCCACACCGGAGGGCCCCCTGTCGGCATAATCACCCAGGAAAAGAAGCAGGGAATCTTTGGCATGATCTAAATATATATTCAGTATGTTTTTGAAGCTCTTGTAGTCGCCATGCAGGTCGCCTGCAGCAAATACATTTTTTATGCAGGATGAAAAAACCCTGTTTTTCACCCTGCAAGCTTTGCGGCTATAGTTGCAACATGCCTGCCCTGATATTGTGCGGCAGCAAGCTCATTTTCGCTTGGCATGCGCTCACCCGAGCCGCCGGCAATGGTTGATGCGCCATAGGGTGAACCGCCTGTTATTTCATCTATGCGCATCTGGCCTTTGAAAGAGTAGGGCAGTCCTGCAATGATCATCCCATGATGAAGAAGGGTAGTGTGAAAGCTGAGTATTGTGGATTCCTGTCCTCCGTGCTGTGTGGCTGAACTTGTAAAGACGCTGCCTACTTTGCCAACCAGGGCCCCTGATGCCCATAGTTGACCTGTAGCATCCAGGAACTGCCGCATCTGGCCGCACATGTTCCCAAATCTGGTCGGGGTCCCAAAGATTATAGCGTCAGCAGTGCCGAGCTCATCAACTTTGCACACCGGGATATGCGCAAATGCCTTCTGCGCTTCTGTCGCTCCCATCGCAACAAGTATTTCAGTTGAAAGGGTTTCAGGGACGCGGCGTATGACCGCATCAGCGCCGCTTGCTTCTCTCACGCCTTTTGCCATTGCCTCTGCCATCTGATAAACATGGCCATACATGGAATAAAATACGATCAGGACCTTTATATCCTTTGACATAATTTACCCTCCTTGCGCCTGATTGTTTCAGGCAAAGTTTGTCTGATTAAAGTGTATCAAAAAAACCGGAGAAGTCAAGAATATGAAAGTGATATTTATTTTGAGAGGAAAATTATAACTACTCAGGTTATTTAGACTATTAGTCTGTAGTATGTTAGCTAAAAGAATAAATACCTACAGACTATCTACATAAATAACTAATCACCTGCAGACTTTCCATCCGAGTAGTTACGAAAAATTAATAATTGATCTCTTCAAGAAACAATCCATGAGCCGGCGCGGTAGGGCCTGCAAAGGATCTGTTTCTGAGTGCGAGCACTTCTTTCATATATGCGGCAGGATGCCTGTCTCTCCCGATCTCGACAAGTGTGCCGACAATGTTTCTAACCATGTGCCTGAGGAATGCATCCGCCCGGATGCTTATTTTTATCAGGGGGACATTGAATGTGAAATTCATAAAATCAACTGATGGAGATTCTGAGATAGATATGGTTGAAATAGTCCTTACAGGACTTTTAGAGCTGCATCCTGAAGCGCGGAAACATGCAAAGTCATGCTTGCCGATCAAACATTCAGCCGCTTCTCTCATCAGGCCGCAATTAAGCTGATAATATATTTGCCATGAGTAGGGTCTCAGGAAAACTGAGTAATCAACAGGATGCGTGATCAGGTAGGAGTATGTCTTATCCCTTGCGCTGTATCGGGGATGAAAGTCCTCCGGGCATTCCTCAGCTCGAATTACTCTTATGTCATGCGGAAGATTGGCGTTCAGTGCGCGAAACAAGACCTGAGGCTCTAAGTTGGATCGGGTTTTAAATGCAGCAACCTGTGCAAAGGCATGCACTCCTGCATCGGTCCTTGCCGCACCGGTGACCCTTTCATGTTCCCCTGTCACAGAATAAACTGCGCTCTCCAATATCTGCTGGATTGTAATGGCTTCTTTCTGGACCTGCCACCCTGAGTAATCAGTTCCGTCGTATTGAAGGATGATCTTAATGCGTCTCAATTTAACCCATCTGATGATGTCATGGATATTGCGGGGGAGTGCAAAGTATATCCCCTGCTGCAATAGCTCTGCAACCCCTCACTCTCCCCATTTTAATTTGGTTCTTAATATCTGAAAGTAATCCCTCTTATGCAGAAGAAGAAATCTCGTTTTAAAGTCCGCCTTTCTTATTTTAATCTTGTCCTCAACCTTTAGTGGTACCCCTTCCTGGCCATCAAGGGTAAGATATACGTCATGTCCGCTTTTGATAGTTATCTCCATGCCGAATTTATCAGGCAGCACTAAAGGCCTGTTTGTAAGCGTATGCGGACATATCGGGGTCATTACGAATGACTCCAGTGTCGGATACAGTATCGGGCCTCCCGCAGACAGTGAATGTGCCGTAGAGCCTGTCGGAGTGGAGATGATCAGGCCGTCAGCCCGGTATGATGTCACATACTGATCATTAATATGTATCTCAAAACCAACCATCCTTGCGAGAGCGCTCTTGTTGATCACCACATCATTGAGCGCGATGTGCCGGGTTATCTTCCTGCTGTTCCGATAAACATCTGCAGAGAGCATTATCCTTTCTTCAAAGCGGTACTTGCCGCCTAAAATCTTATCGAGCATTTCTCTGCTGATCTCATCTCGCGGAATCTCGGTTATAAACCCGAGGCTGCCAAGATTTATCCCGAGTATCGGCGTGCCTCTTTGGCCGACAAGACGGGCGGCGCTAAGGAGCGTTCCATCTCCTCCCAGGACCATAATAAGATCGACTTTTGAAGCAATAACTTCTCTTCTATAGCCTTTAATTTTAAGTATCTTTGCGGCATCTTCTTCAAGCAATACTTTAAATTTAATTTTATCGATCAGCAGCAGTAATTCCCTTACAGCATCAATCGCAGCCGGAACCCCCTTTTTTACAATTATTCCGAGAGTTTTCATAGCTCTATTCCCTCTATCACGATATCCCTTTCAGTTTCTCCTGCATAATTTAATCGGACTCTGATGCATTTTTCCGGAATTTCATCTCCGGCATTTTCAGGCCATTCAATAACGGCAATACCGTTTCTGCCAAGATATTCATATAGCCCGATATCACTAATTCTATCAGGGTCTAACCTGTAGAGGTCTATATGATAAAAGGGCAACGCGCCTTTATATTCAGCGATAATGATAAAGCTTGCGCTCGCTACGTCTCTTTCATCGATCCCAATGGCTGTGGCCATGCCTTTGACCATTGTTGTCTTTCCCGAACCAAGCGCTCCAGGCAGACAGACTATATCACCGGCTTTCAGTTTGCTGCCGAGCCTCATGCCGATCTCTTTAGTCTCTGATTCACTTCTGCTATGAAGCATCGCGTGACATCGCATCAACAATATCTGCCTTTCCTACTATTCCAACTACTATATTGTTTCTTAAAACTGGCAGCAGATGGATCTTTTTCTCTGACATTATGGTCGCAACTTCCTGAAGGGGTGTATCCTCCGTAATGGATACAATTTTACTGGTACAGACTTCTTTTACCGTTGTGGCTGCCATTTTTTTTAACTCGACTTCCATTTTGCCGGAGCCCAGGACAATAAAGGCGTCGAAAAGCCGTATCACTGTTGGTATGTGCAGTCTTTTGTTCTGACTTATCAGGTCATTCTCAGTCACGATACCCCAAAGTTTATTTTTGTCATCCACTACAGGGACTCCGCTGATCTTATGCTTCATCAGTAAACGCGCAAGCTCCTCTATGGTAGCCTCAGGTTTGATCGTGATAACTTCTTTTGTCATGAAATCTTTAGCGGTGAGCATCGATCCTCCGGATAAAATTAAGAATGTTTAAAAAGGCACAAAGGCACAAAGGCACAGAGGCACAGAGAAATATTTAACTTAGTGCCTTTGCCCCTTTGTGCCTATTTTTATATTATTTTACCACATCCCTATAAATCCGCCCTGCCGGCCTGTGGTCCCTTTCGCATATCTGTATGAATAAAATAATTCAGGGTTGCAGAAGGTGCAGTCATCAGACTGCCAGATATTGTCAGCCGGTATGCCCATCGATACCGCCTGATATCTGTTCGCAGATAAAAGATCAATGAAATATTTTCCGTTTTTGACTTGACAGCATGAATTCTCACCCGTAGCTTCAGCGACTGCTTCTTTGACATCAGCCCCCGCTTCGTAACAGCATTGCCGTATGCTCGGACCCATTGCGATAAGTATATCTTCTGCCGAAGAATTGAATCTCTCCTGCATGGTTATTATCGCATTCTTAAGAATCAGTTTTGCTGTACCCCTCCATCCCGCATGAACAGCGCCTATGACGGATCTTTGCCTGTCATACAGAAGAACAGGCACGCAGTCTGCCACCTGTACCCCGATGAGAATACCTTTTCTATCTGTAACTACTGCATCAGCGATCACCTGCGTCATATCTGAATTCAGCACATGTACGGCATTGGTGTGCTTTTGTATCGGGAGATAGACATTGTCAATATCATAATTTAATTCTCCAGGCGCATCTTCAATGCTATTAAACGCTCTTGTAGTAAAAAACGCCTTTACTCCGGAGGAAATAATATTTTGAGGTTCAATGATGGGTTCGTTCTTCATTATTATAGGGTTTTCTTATTATTGCAGAAATATAGAGATGAATAAAAGGGGTGGATATCAAGCTCCCATTTTTCTAAAAATCCCGGGTATCTCATTGATGATATCTGATGCGATAAGTGAATGCTGCCCTTTCTTCTCAGCATTAATATCGCCGATAAGTCCGTGCATGAATACCCCAAGGATTGCCGCATTCTGAGGCGATAACCGCTGGGCAAGAAAGGCTGCAATCATACCGGCAAGCACATCCCCGGTGCCCGCAGTGGCCATGCCCGGGTTGCCTGTCGGATTTACAAAGGCGTGACCGTCGGGCGTTGCTACAATTGTCGGTGCGCCTTTAAGAACAAGATGCGTCTTAGTCTTTTTTGCAAATGATAGAGCCGTATTTATCCTGTCTTTGTCTATTGCGTTTCTCAGTTTTTCTTCTGACCCTCGGAATCTCGGTACGAATCGACCCCGATGGGTCGTATCGACCTGGACCCTGGACCCTTGAATTAACAGCCTCGCCATCTCCCCGACATGAGGCGTGAGAATTACCGGAGCTGTGCTTTTTCGCAATATACGTATTCTGCCTGCTATAGCATTTATTGCATCAGCGTCAATGACCATTGGGACTTCGGAATTAGATATTAATCCTTCGATCAATCTTGAGATACTTTCGCTCGTTGAAATTCCAGGGCCGACAGCAAGGACATTTGCTTTTTTCTTAATGAATTTTAGAATGGGTTCAAACGCCTTATATGATAGTGTGCCGTCGCCATTATCAGGCAGCGGCAAGACCATTTCCTCTGTGACCCGTGACTGAAATATTTTCATGAGGGAATCAGGAACGCCTATTGTTACAAGTCCGGCTCCTGTTCTTAAACACGCCTTTGCCGCCATGAATGCCGCTCCTGTTTTTCCTTTTGAGCCTGCGATCAGGAGCACATGTCCATATGTCCTCTTGTGAGAATACCCTGGTCTTTCGGGCAATAAAGAAATCATATCATCCATCTGAGGAATATGAACCCTGATATCTTCTGATCCCAGTAATTGTTTCGGAAAACCTATATCTTCGATATAAAGCCTGCCTGCATGTTCAGCTCCGGGATAAAGAAGATGCCCCCTCTTTGGAAGCCCGAAGGTAACAGTATGTCGAGCCTCGATCGCGCAGCCCATGATCTTACCGCTGTCCGCAGAAATGCCTGAGGGGATATCAATAGAGATGACCGGCCACGGTAAGGCGTTTACCTTTTTTATAATTTTTGATAGCGGCGGCCTCACATCACTGTTCAGTCCGGTGCCAAGGAGGGCGTCAACGATAAGACAGTGACGGGTGACGGGTGACGGGTAACGGGTAAAAAACTTTTTAATCGGATAAATTTTTACACCGAACTTAACTGCGGAGTGATAATTAATTTTTGCGTCGCCTTTCAGGTCCTGAGGCCTTGCCGACAAAAACACTTCAATATCTTTTCCCTGATCGCGCAGTATCCTCGCGACAACAAGCCCGTCGCCTCCATTGTTCCCTGAGCCGCAAAGAACAATAACAGTCGGCGGTTGCTGACTCTCGGAATAGAGTCGTGTCGACTTGACCCTTGACCCTCGGAAACGAGTCGTATCGACTTGACCCCCGTGATTTATGTCACTAAAGAAAAGCTCTGTTATCTTCGACGCCACTGCGAGTCCGGCCCTTTCCATAAGAACAGTGCCGGCAATGCCGTATTTACCCGTGGTAATGCGGTCAATGTCCTGCATCTCTTTCGCGGTGGCGACCTTGAGCATTTTGTTTCTCTCTTTCGTATTTAAATAAAATAAAACTTATTAAACCACTGAGGCACTGAGACACAGAGGACTAAATGAGAAACAGGAAATAAGAAATTGGAAGCAGAAATATCCATTTTTTTATTTCTCATTTCTCACTTCTCATTTTTCATTTTCTTTAGTGCCTGCTTTAGTTACTTCTCCAGCACCACACATGCTATGCCGAATTCCTTCTCATGGCTCAGAGATAGATGGCAGTGTTTTATTTCTTTTTCTCTGAAGAACTCTTCAAGCCTGCCTTTGGCTTTAATCAGTGGCTTGCCATTGTCAAAATTCATGATCTCAATGTCTGTCAGAGACACGAATACTTCGGACCCTATCGCCTTTATAAGGGCCTCTTTTGCTGCGAATCTCACGGCCAATGAAAGGGCTGGCTCTTTTCTTTCGTAACAATATGCAAGCTCGCTTTCAGTGAATATCCTGCCCAAAAACTTCAGGCCCCATTTTTCAGAGGCGTTTTTCATCCGTTCGATCTTTATTAGGTCTATTCCTATGCCGTAAATCATAAAATTCTCAGTGATGCGCAAAGTAAATTTTGTAAATTCCTGTTATCCAGCTAATCAAGCCTTCTCTTGTTGCGCTTATATCAGTCAGCTCTTTTTCCTGATGTGCGATATAATTATTCCTGAAGTCCGTCATTACCTTAACAGTGTCGTACAAGTCAGTTCCCTTGAACTTTGAGAAGCTCTGTTTTATGGCATCGAAGACGCCGCCGACATCCTGTTTGTTATTTTTACAAAAATCAAGACAGAACAGTAGCAGACCCGCAGGCCACAAACCATTTTTAAAAATTAGAGTCCTTCTCAGATTGCTCGCATATCTCGAAAGCCATTCAACATCCGTTTTTTTAAGATTTCCATAATAAGGCTCGAAAAAGTCTTTCTGCTTTGCCGGTATGCTTGGCACTAAGGGCAGTAATAAGTCATTGATAAGCCCTTTTGCCGATTCGTCAAGCGGGCCGAGTAAAGGAGTGAATACCGGAGCAAAAGACATCCCTTCTTTTTTCTCAGTGAACTGGAATAATGTCACAGCCTGTTCAATGGATTTTTTATATCTCGATGGTAATTTATTAAGTTGAGTGGAATTGATAAATTCCTCAATGCCGGTTACCTTTCCCTCAATATATTCACCGAGAGGCAAGGATAATTGAGGTTTAATTCTTTCCTTTAACAGCTCTGCAAATGACGGCTTGCAGGTCCTGATAAGGTCGTCTATTCTGTTGGAAGTAACACTACCGAAGATTGTTTGTGGAACGTAAAGGTATTCCCACTTGATTTTCGTTGTAGAAGCGGACTTGCACCACGAAGCGGCTGCAGTAGCCTTCAAAGGCACGTCCACGTCTTCACGACCCTTTGTTTCTACGAGCAGATAATGATCACGGAGTGTCTTAACGATAAAATCTGGAGTATAGAAAGAAAGTCTCCCTGAGTTTGAAAGGTAGTCAATCCTGAGAGCCTGAGGACCTCCATTCTTGCAAAAGGCCTGGATATCAGGCGCACGATTTAGGAAAGTGGTCATCATTACTTCGAATTCTCTATTGCACGGCACAAGGTTGAAAGGCGTATTTTCTGCCGGTAATGTTGGGTGAGTTTCCGAATGTGTAACCTGAAATGGCTTCCAGTTACAGACGGATACTGGCTCATACTGCTGTAAACGTTCTTCTACAAAGGTAGTCTTTGAACGGATTAAAGGGACAAATGTGGCCCTTATATGTTCCCAGTATCTCTTCGAGAAAAGTCTGTATCAATGGCGCAAGAAGCTGATGAGTGCCCCTGAGTGAAGACTGTCTTTCCAATTCTTCCCTATAGAATGAAATCGCTCCCATTCCGCTCTCGAGTAACGGAAGTTGCACTTTCATCTTCTCGATAATTTCGTTTGTGAACAGATGCCGCCCTTCGTAATCAATCTCTGTCTTTCTTACTTCTCCGAGGGGCAAAGGTGAGAATCTTGCGAAAGACTTTTTGATATCCTCAATTGTGATATTCTCAAGTTTGGGAGACCTTTTAAATCCTGCGCTGAGAGATGGGATAAGGATATCGAGCCGTTCCAAATCTTTCGTTTTGTCTGGATACACGGTCACCGTTGTCTTTGGCACTTTGTTAATGTCAACAACCTCTATTGGCAAACCTTCCTGGCTTAACTGGTCTTTATAAAGGTTTACAAATGCCTTATGCTCAACAACTGTAACAACCTCCGCAGCCTGTCCCGGCGGAGTCATCCGTCTGAGTCCCCTGCCAAGCGTTTGTTCCGGCAGGATGTTTGCCTTGGAGCTGTATGGGCGAAGCGGGACAATGGTTGTTACGTTCTTTACGTCCCAGCCTTCCCTCAACATTAAGACGGATACAATACAGAGATAAGGGCTTTTGTTTGAATCGAGTTCTCTTGAGAGCTTTCTCAATTCTTTTAAATCTTCATCGCTGATCTCTTTTTCATCTTCAATAAATTCATAATAGACTTTTTCACCTTTGCCGCGTTTCTTGAGTTTGCCTTTAAGCCGTGTGTGGAGGTTAATGGTCTTGCCGTTAAGTTCTTTGTAAAGGGAATCGGTATTTAATCTGTTAGCAATCTGACTTGCGGATTCTGTGTCTTCTGTCATAACAAACATCAGCGCCTTCTTGCCGCTTTTCCCCCATTCTTCTTTAGACACACGCCAGCGCGCATATCCCATCATAAGATGCTGCTGGTACTTGATGGAATCGTCATCGCTTGTCTGCTCGAAAAGCTTCTCACCCCTGCCAATGATAGGCGTCTTTACAATGCCGCCATCTACAGCCTCGCCAAGCGGCGCATCGCATACCACATGCTTGAATATATTGCCATCGTTGTCTTTTGGAGTTGCAGAGAAATCCAGTTGGGAGATAAGTCCTTCTCCGCCCCTTTTCCTGATTGAATCGTTAAGAAAAGTTATTGCCCCGTCCCATGCAGAATCAGGGTCCCACAAATGATGTGCTTCATCATTCAGAACCATAACCCCCTTATGTGACGTAATCTGATAAATTCCAGTCTCCTCTCCAGGCAACTGGTATCAAAGGGTCTCTATCAAATATTGCGCCGTCGCCAAAATCTTCTTTCAGTCTTTCAAAGACGGTAAGATTCGGCGCAATAACTACAAAATGCTTTGACATTGGGGAATAGGATTCTCTGAGGGCATGGAAGTAGCTCCAGACAATTGCAAGGCTCATTATCTTGGTCTTGCCTGCTCCTGTAGCTACCTTGAAGGCATATTTTGACCAGAGGTCTTCTTCCGGGTCTATGCCTAATGCCGCGATCTCTCTGTTATCTCCACCGAACTCGGACACAATCCCTGAAAGGGTATCAAGCCCTCGAACTTCTCTTAAAAAAATAAAAGTCTCAAGCGCCTCTCTCTGGCAGAAATAATATCTGAAGGGTATAACGTCCCCCTCGCTGTTTTTAATCGTGTGATCTCTGCCGAACCAGTGATAAAGAAGTTCCCTTGTTGTATCCGAGGCTCCTGCGTAGTCCGTATCTCTCCATTCGGTGACATAATGACGGAGGTTTTGCGCTATGACAATTTCGCTCGGTCTTCTTCCTTTTACTTTCTCGGCAGGATCGCCTTCCTTCTTGGCGCGGACGCGGTGATGCGTCGGCATTTCATGAGGGAGATATAACGGCTCAAGGGCGGAGAGATTTATGATAGGGCTTGGCATGGCATCGCCTCCTTGACAAGCCTATATGCGTTTGTTATAAACTTTATGTATAAAGCAAGCACAAAAGCATGGCAATAAAATAGTATCAATGATATACTTTTAGACATACCACTTTTAAAAGGCAATACCATGGAAAAGAAGACAAAAAAAGTATTAAAAGCGACTTCTGAAGAATATTTAAAGCACCTTGTCGAAGAAAATGACGAAGTGCGCATTGTTCGGGAGATCACTCGTTTGAGTAAATCCACTATAAAAATTCCGGTTCCATTTACCATAGATAAGACCAATCAATATAAAATTTAAAACGCCATTAGTTGAGAGTTTGCATCCATAAACAGCTTGGATGCCTGCTGGGTTTCCTTTGAACTTATCATCATAAAGACTTCTGCTCTGACGTAAAGTTCCCATAATAAATTCCACAAAGCGTTTTCTTTTTTTAGTTCGACAATGTTTAATCCAATCTTATTACATTCATCTACACTGATCATTCTTCCATGCGCAAATCTTGTATTGGCTGAAGAAAGATTCCTGGCAATCACGTTTGCTCTGAGTTTTCTCTTTTTTAAACTCTCCTTCGGATTCTTGGCCTTAAGCATATTTTCTGGGAGCCACTTTTTGACCAGATCAATTGCAAAGCGGATTTCTCTCTCGCACTCATTTATGAATGCAGGCTCCATTGTTGAAGCAGTCAATTGCTGGAGGTAGCCGACAAACTCCTGTCCTTTTGATTTGGCGTCATGAAGCTCCTTTAAAAGTGCCTTCCTTGCATCAATAAATGATTGAACAGAAATTTGCTGCGGTACACCTGAAACCAAAATGGTCGTTTGTGCATCTATAGGGCCAAGTTCAGAACAGTAGCCCATAACAATAGCATCTGCGCCAAGTGCAATCATTGTAGCGGCACTCTTAGCCATATTCGGCACAATTACCCTGAATTCCTTCTTACAGTGTCTGCGACACATATCTACAATCTTTTCTGCGGTTACCCCGGAACCGCCGGGGCTGTGAATCAGCAAATCGAGATAGTCAACGGTGCCTATGTTCTGCAGCATGCTACCGATAGGAGCTATGTCATCAGGTGTTATTGCACTCTTAGGATTGCCGAATCTGGAAATATAAGCGATTAGTTTCCTTTGAGGAGAATCAAAAGTTTCGATCTTGCCGAATAGAGATTCTCTATTCAGTACTACCTTTTCTTTTACTCGTTCAGATTCTCTGTTTGCAAGCCCTAACGCATGCCCAACTTCCTCAAGTATTTTGTTGAGTAAAGGATCTTTTCGGATTTTATCTTCGTTCCGTGTCCCCATTTGACCTCCATCTCAGTAAATTTTTTTGATTATATCATTTCTACTCTTAAATACAGTATTGCCCCTATCATATCGCCACTTCCACAGTAATACTCGTATCGCAGCCGAATATATCTACCACTTTAACACAGGCGATATATTTTCCTTTCTTCGTATATTTGTCGAATTCGTGATTGGAGACACTTGGAAGCGAACGGTCTTTTCTCGTGCGGTAGGCCTGCCAGTGATGTTCAAACGGCTGTCCATCCTGATAGTCAAAGTCTACCGCCCAGAAATCAATGAAATCAAAGCCGCTCTTTATCGCCCGCTCTTTCAATGCCTCAAGTTCCTTGCTTGGAACTTCTGCCAGCGAAGGTACAAAATTGGTGAGCTTTATGTCAACGGATTTCTTAGCTTTCCCCTCTATCGTCTGCGTGCTCTATCTCATGACAGACAAGCCGCAAGTCCATCTCAAATTCCCATGCAAGACAGTGAAGCTCCTTTGCGCCTGCTTCTTTCGCCGCCTTTGCAACGGCCTTCAGTTCATCCCGTGTAAAGAGTCCGTCAATGCTGTCAACATGACAGAGGGCGGAGCCTTTTCTACCGTGAATGAGCGGTAAGCTTGAGTTCTGCAATACCTCCGCCCTATAGAATTCAAGCACAACATTCCGGTGCTCATCATCAGCGCCTTTTAATCTCTCCTTCTGCCACCATTGGCGTTCATATCTGCCGAGATTGTAGACATCAAAGGCGCGATACGGCTTGTTTTCTTCATAAAGCTTTCTCTGAAGCTCAATCATCCGCTTGCGTGTTGTGTGAATGGCGAACCTGCCGAGGTCAGCCATAATCCATCGTCTTCCAAGACGCTCTGCAACTGCGCCTGTTGTTCCGCTTCCACAAAAGAAGTCGGCAATAAGATCGCCTTCGTTGGAAGATGCTTTGATAATGCGTTCAAGTAACACCTCTGGTTTTTGTGTCGCATAACCAGTTCGTTCTATTGCCATAGGATTTGTAAGGTTTAAATCTTCCCATACATTACCAGCATCTTCATTTAATTCATCGCCTTCTGAACTCCAAATGTCTTCGATTTGTCTGCCTTTTGATTCATGAAGGTATTGTTTGTAGGACGGATAAGCACCAGATTTCGTAGGCTCTATAAAGCGGCCTTCTGCTTTAAGCCGCTCTTCTGTAGACGTTGAATAAGTTTTTAAAAGAGTCTTCCGATACCAACCTCTTTCATCTTCATACTTGAAGCGTGATTTATAATCTTCAGAATATTCTTCATAAATGTGCTCAAAATTAAAACTTTTCTCTCGTTTAGCAAAAAAAAGAATAGAGTCATGGTTCACTGGAAACTTTTTAGCTAAAGCTTTACTGCTACCTGAGAACGGAGTTCGCTTCCATATAATTTCATTTAGGAAGCCTGCGGGACTAAAAACGTCTATTGCTACTAATCTCACTAATGAAGAAACTTCTGGCCCGACATGGAGATATAATGTTCCACTCTCGCATAATAATTCCCTCATTAACATGAGTCGTTCATAGAGCATCGATAAATAAGAATCAATCCCTTTACCCCACATATCACGATATGCAACCATTTCAAGTGTTGACTGATCTTTTCCTAAGGTTTCTTTGCTGTCACCAATCGGAACATCCGTTGTGAAATCAGCTCCTACATCAAACGGCGGGTCTATATCGATGAGCTCAATCTAGCCTTTGAAGTCTTTAAGCAGGCTTGCCATGACGAGCTTGTTGTCGCCCCAGATAAGCATATTGCGGAAATCGTCTTTGTGCGCCTTCTGCGCGTCAAACAAACCTGTCTGACTCAAACGGCTGGAAGGTTCGTCAATGGTCTCAATCTTCTGCATTGGCATAGCGCATCTGGCAATGTCCACCTCACGCCTGTTGCCGTACTCATCATACTTCCCCTCCCACACAAGCTCCGTTTTGCGCGAGCTTAATGGATGCGGGTTGTCAGGGCCATATTTGGATTGTTGTTTTGACACTTATACCCCTTCGGCAATTCGTTCTTTACTAATATCACAACATTACTTTAATGGCTTCGATGTCCTTTGTCATTATCTCACTTAAGAAGCCAGATAGATATGAAAAATCGACAACATCTATCAAAAAGTATTCATTCATATTCCGCTTATTACTGTCCAGATAGGCATAATTTATTTCAAGCTGAAAATATTTGTTAGTTACCCCTGAATAGTTACTTTCACCTATATTCACGCCGAATATTTTCTTGAAATCGTTCAATATGATTATGGGGTAACAAATCGTTTTAAGAATTCCCCGGTCTTCCCGTTGTATGGGTGTTTCATCCCTGAAATATATCATTGCGTTCAGACTTTGATTTATTGCTTTATAGATTGGTTCATTGGAGAAATCTTTATTTTTCTCTGAAGTGAAGAGCTTTACAACCCTCTCATCACTCATGTAATGATGCTTTTGTGTGTAGATATTGTTGTTTGTTAATGGTGTATCCCTTATGACCCTTTCCTCTGCTTTTTTCTTATCTTTAGCGTCAAACCAGAAAACAGTCTCAGCATTAATATACTTGCATTCAATAATGAATCTTACATTTAACCATCCTTTGGTTCTTCCCCAAAGGCTATCCTTAACCTCGAATGGTTTTTCTGCAATTATGTCGATCTCCCTGGCTTTATCAGTCGCATTGTCGTTGTAATAAGGACTGATTAAAACATTCCACTCTTTTCCCCGCAAAAAACTGACTACATTTGAATGAAAATTGTTCCCGCTGGCTTCGATTATCTCTTGAATTTTATCTTTTGATTTCTTGGTCATGCCTTATAGTTCAGCCTGGACATGCAGCTAAGTATCCTTTCATGAGGAAGGTATAAAGACTCAAGGTCTGAGAGGTTTATGATAGGGCTGGTCATCTTTATATCTTGCCTTTAAGATATTTCAGAACAACGGATTTTATTTTTTTCGCAAATTCTATGGCTTCGCGCGCCTTTTCTTCAGGAATTTCATAGTACATTTCAGAAGGGTATCTTGTCTCAACCGCATAAATTGACAGAACCTCAATATCTCCGATCTCTGACTCAAGGGATGGCGCAATATCTTTACATAATAAAACAAGGTCTTCAATGGAATGCGTTTTGGGAAAATCTATTTCATGGAATATAAGGAAGCCTTTAATGTACTTTTCAGCGCATTGTTGAGCGTGAAAACAGACAGTGTCATAAGGCGGCTCATTCATTGTCATAGTATATTCCGCGGTTCTAAGATCGTTTTCAGCTTTCTTGCACCATGCGTTTACCGCATTTATCTTATCTTCTTTCATAGATAACCTTTCCTTTATGAGCGGCAGTATAAATTATGGTACCAACAATATCCTTAAATCTTTCAAA
>JACQXH010000064.1 GCA_016208845.1 Nitrospirota bacterium
CAAGACGCTTATACATGTTATATCACTTCTCTTCTTTTAATAAATTTTGTTGCTATGGGGAGCTTATAAGAGGCAAGCCTCATGGCTTCCCGCGCCAGATCTTCGCTTACACCGGACATTTCATAAAGCACTTTACCGGGCCTTATAACTGCCACCCATGATTCAGGCGCCCCTTTTCCTTTGCCCATTCTCGTTTCAGCAGGTTTCTTTGTTAACGGCTTATCAGGAAAAATCTTTATCCAGAGTTTGCAGCCCCTTTTGGCGTGCCTTGTTATGGCAATTCTTGCCGCCTCTATCTGCCGGTTTGATATCCAGCCCGGCTCCAGCGCCTTCAATCCGTATTCGCCGAACGATACCTCAGCGCCCCTGTATGCCTTGCCGTTCATGCGGCCTTTCATCATCTTTCTGAATTTAACTTTCTTCGGTACTAACATAGTGACCTTTCTTAAACAGCGGCTTCTGCTGTCCCTCCCATTTCCGAAGCAGGCATAGACGTGAGTATCTCACCTCTGTATATCCAGACCTTTACTCCAATTCTTCCAAAAGTCGTCTTCGCCTCAGCCCGGCCATAATCTATATCGGCCCTGAAAGTATGAAGCGGCACCCTTCCTTCCCTGTACCACTCAGTCCTTGCTATTTCAGAACCAGCCAGCCGGCCTGAACAGGATATTTTAATTCCAAGGGCTCCAAATCTTAATGCCGATTGAATAGCCTTCTTCATGGCCTTTCTGAAGGCCACTCTTTTCTCAAGCTGCAATGCTATATTTTCAGCAACTAATTGCGCATCTACCTCAGGCTTTCTTATTTCCTTTATATCTATGCTTACCTGTTTCGCTGTCAGCAACTCAAGGTCTTTCTTGAGCTTATCAACCTCTGCGCCCTTTTTGCCGATAATGATACCTGGTCTCGCGGTATGTATCATAACTTTTATGTTCTGCCCTGCCCTCTCGATACCGATCTTTGAAACACCCGCATGAAAAAGGTTCTTCTTGATCAGCTTGCGAACGGTCAAATCCTCGTGGAGAAGTGCGGCATAACCTTTCTTGGCAAACCATTTAGAGTCCCATGATTTAATAATCCCAAGCCTGTTTCCTATCGGATTCGTCTTCTGACCCAAAATACCCCCTCTTATAAATTCAAAGTGTAAAAAAATTGCGAATCAGGGACAAAGGGGCAAAGCGGCAAAGAACGATTTTGCCTCTGTGCCTTTGTGCCTTTATTTATATTTGATTTTTGCATTTTTCTATTCTTCCAGAATAAGCGTTATATGACTCGTTCTTTTCCGTATAATATCTGATCTGCCCATTGCGCGCGGCATCATCCTCTTCATGGTAG
Organism: Nitrospirota bacterium; assembly: GCA_016208845.1. Classification (GTDB taxonomy): domain Bacteria; phylum Nitrospirota; class Thermodesulfovibrionia; order UBA6902; family BMS3Bbin08; genus JACQXH01. The sequence continues at coordinate 1,336 of JACQXH010000064.1, forward strand.
GGCCCTGATCTACAACAGCCTTCACGATCTTCATTGCCTCCGGGTCTGTTACTTTCTTTTGCTCTGCATTTGCCATTGCTGACTTCAGAATTTTTGCCAATACCTTGGCAGAAGCATGCGGCAAGAACTTCAGTGTCAGCATGGCATCCCCTGCCTTCTTGCCTTTGATCAGGGTCGTGACCCTTCTCACCTTTCTTGGTGAGACCCTTGCAAATTTATGTATTGCTTTAGATTCCATATATAATCACCTATTTCGGTTTTTTTGCAGCAGGCGCTTCAGCCTTTCTCGTCCCGGAATGCACTCTGAAGGTCCTCGTCGGTGAAAACTCTCCGAGCTTGTGACCTACCATATTCTCTGTTACATACACAGGTATAAATTTCATTCCGTTATGGACAGCAAACGTATGACCTATAAATTCAGGCATAATGGTGGACCTTCTCGACCAGGTCTTTAAAATCCTTTTGTCCCCGCTATCATTCATGATCTGGATCCGCTGAAGGAGTTTAGTCTCCACAAACGGCCCTTTTTTTAGAGATCTAGGCAAAGCAGCCTCCTTTAGAAAAATTAAAATGTAAAATTGTAAATTAGGAGCATAGGGTTCAAGGTACAAAGGGGCAAAAAACGACTTTGATTTAGTGGCTCTGTGCCTCTGTGCCTTTGTGCCTTTATTAATATTTAATATTTGCATTTATTTAGATTTCCTGCGTCTTATTATAAATTTATCCGTACGTTTGTTATGTCTCGTCTTTACTCCTTCAGGTCTGCCCCAGGGAGAAACAGGGGGCCTGCCGCCTGAAGATTTACCTTCACCGCCACCAAGCGGATGGTCCACCGGGTTCATCGCAACACCCCTGACATTTCCTCTCTTGCCGAGCCAGCGGTTCCTGCCGGCTTTCCCGATCACGATATTCTCACGTTCGACATTTCCTACCTGCCCAACTGTGGCGATGCAATTGGACGGAATAAATCTGACCTCTCCTGACATAAGTTTTATCTGAGAGAATTTCTCTTCTTTTGCCACAAGCTGCGCAGAACTGCCGGCGCTTCTTGCGAGTTTGCCGCCCTGACCGGGCCATAGTTCTATATTGTGGATAACAGTGCCCAGAGGTATATTCTTAACGGGGAGCGCATTGCCGTTCTTGATCTCAGCATCAGGACCTGACACAAGAGATTCTCCGACATTTATACCCGCAGGCGCGATTATGTATCTCCGCTCACCATCTGCATATCTGAGAAGGGCTATCCTTGAAGACCTGTTTGGATCATACTCTATTGATTCAACAATCGAAGGAATACCGGTCTTGTCCCGTTTGAAATCAATGATCCTGTATACCCTCTTGTGGCCTCCGCCCCTGTGCCACGATGTTACACGGCCGGAATTATTCCTTCCGCCTTTTCTCTTCAGGGACTTTAACAGCGGTTTATGCGGCTCCGTCTTTGTTATCTCAGAAAAATCAAAGCCGCTCTTGAACCTCAGGGCCGGCGATGTAGGTTTATAAGTTCTTATTCCCATTAGACACCTTCAATTAAATCCAGTTTTTCACCTTTCTTCAAAGTCACAATGGCCTTTTTCCAGTCAGGCCTTTTGCCTTCATATCTTCCCATCTTCTTGAGCTTGCCCTTGCAATTTATTGTCTTAACAGAATCCACCTTTACCTTGAATATCTGTTCTACCGCCTTTTTTATCTCAATTTTATTTGCATCACTGGCAACCTTGAACAAAAGCTTGTTCTCTGTTTCCTTCAGCCTGGCGCCTTTCTCCGTAAAAAGAGGCGATATTAAGACTTTGTATAATCCCTTCATCCGAGATAGACCTCTTTCATGCGCTCAACAGTCTGCTCCGTTAAAAGCAGTTTCTGATGAACGAGAATGTCATAAACATTTAACTTGCCGACAACAGCGACATTAACATTTGGTATATTTCTGGCTGCCAGTTTTATTGATTTATTTTCCTCCGGCAATATTATCAATACGTTTTTAAGCCCGAGATTGCCGAGCACATGCGCCAGCGATTTTGTCTTGGGTTTTTCTATGGATAGATCTTTTATGATAACGATCTCCCCATCGGAAAATTTCGCTGACAGGGCACCATCGAGCGCTCCCCATTTTACTTTTTTGGGGAGTTTATACGAATAATCCCTTTTTAAAGGGCCGAATATAGTTCCGCCCCCTCTCCATAAAGGAGACCTGTTGCTGCCTGCCCTGGCCCTGCCTGTCCCTTTTTGTTTCCACGGTTTTTTCCCGCCTCCGCTCACAAGCCCTTTGGTCTTTGTCGAGGCATTTCCCTGCCTCTGATTCGCAAGATAATTGCGAACAACACCGTGAAGGACCTCTTTTTTAACTTCTGTACCGAATATATCAGCCGGCAATTCGATCTTGCCTGCCGGTTTATTTTCGCCGGTTATGACATCAGCCTGAAGCATTAATCTGCCTTCCTTATCACTATATATCCGCCATTAGCGCCAGGCACTGAGCCTTTAACAAGAAGCAGATTCTGCTCTTTCTTTATATCAACGATCTCAATATTTTTTGTTGTTACCCTCTCGCTGCCCATGTGTCCCGGCATCCCTTTATTTTTCCAGACCCTTGAAGGGTATGAACTGCTGCCTATGGAGCCGGGCGCCCGGTTAAACATAGAGCCGTGAGATCCCGGACCGCCTTTGTAATTATGTCTTTTCATAACGCCCTGAAAGCCTTTGCCTTTTGACCTTCCTGTAACAGATATCCTCTCTCCCTTATTGAAAATATCTACAGTAATGTTGTCACCGACTTTAACTTCGACCCCATCCAGTTTCACTTCCTTTAAATAACGCTGCGGCTGCACTAAAGCTTTTTTGAAATGCCCCAGTCTCCCCTTCGGAACATTTTTTTCTTTTTTTACCTTATCAAACCCTATCTGAAAAGATACATATCCGTCATTATCCACAGTCTTTAGCTGAACGACCTTACATGGCCCCGCCTCAATTACAGTGACCGGCATAAGACGCCCATCTTCAGTAAAAACCTGCGTCATGCCTATCTTCTTGCCGAGGATACCCTTCACAGCTTTATCTCCACATCCACGCCTGCCGCGAGATCGAGCTTCATGAGGGCATCAACCGTCTGCGGTGTCTGATCGAGTATGTCTATCAGCCTTTTATGCGTCCTTATCTCAAACTGCTCCCTGGATTTTTTATCAACATGAGGAGATCTGAGAACAGTTATCTTGTGAATCTTTGTAGGCAATGGTATGGGCCCTGATATCCGCGCGCGAGTCCGTTTCGCCGTCTCCACGATCTCCTTTACGGATTGATCAAGCAGCCTGTGATCGTACGCCCTTAGATTTATTCTTATTTTTTCATTCATAATCTTTTTAATTGTTGATACAGGATTCACGATTCATGATGCCGGATATTCTTTTCTCTTATATCCTGCGCCTTGTATCTTGTATCGCAACTGCCCCCTCGATTCCCTGTAAAATTATTCTATAACCTCCGTCACTACTCCGGCGC
>JACQXH010000095.1 GCA_016208845.1 Nitrospirota bacterium
GATGCCATAATCTATTGATTCACCCTTTAATTTCGAAAATACAGTGCGTGTAACCTCATTAATCTTTTCTGTCCCGATGGACTCGGATATCCTGACAAGCCCGGCATATAATTGAGGCATGTGCTTTTTCATTGATTTAAGTATGGTGTCAGCGCGCCATATAAAGATACCGCTGTTCCAGAAATAGCCTCCGCTTTTAAGGTATTCAATAGCCTTATTTTTATCCGGTTTTTCCTTAAATGCCTCGACACCGAATATGCCGTCTTTAATTTTCCTGCTGCGTTTTATGTATCCATAGCCGGTCTCAGGCTTATCAGGTTTAACGCCGATAGTGACCAGATAACCTTCTGCAGCTGCCTTCATGCCAAGGAGCACCGCTTTCCTGAAATTTTTGTTCTGCCTGATTATATGGTCAGAGGGGAGAACCACCATTATTGCGTCAGGGGCCTTATGCCTTAAATGAACCGCTGCGAGCCCAATGGCAGGGGCAGTGTTTTTTGCTTCAGGCTCTATTATGAAGCGGTTATCCCAGTGCCGGCCCGTCATCGAGGACAACTGCATATTGATAGATTCGAACTGGTTGGAATTAGTGATAATGAATGTGTTGTCAACCGGGACTATTGCCTCCATCCTTGATACTGTGGCCTGTATCATCGTCTTGTCGCTCCCGATGCTTAAGAGCTGTTTGGGTGTCTCCTGCCTGCTGAGCGGCCAGAAGCGGGTGCCTGAACCTCCGGCGATAATAACCGCGTACAGATCATTTGTTTTATTTTTGTTTTTGGCCGGTGTTTTTTCCTTTGGCTTCATTAAAATTACTCCAGGGTATATTTTGCGTTTAATTGATACTTGGTGATCAGGTCATAAAGCGTGGGCCTGCTGATCCCGAGCTCTTCTGCCGCGTATTTTATATTGCACTTGTGTTTGTTCAGGGCTGCCTCAATGAGTCTGACCTCAAGTCTTTTTCGGGCTTCCTTGAGTGTGATGCTCTCGTATCCTTTTTCTGTCTCTGCAGATACAGGCGCCTCCGCGAGCCCGAGGGCATGAGGCTCGATTAAACTGCTGTCTGACATTATAACAGCCCTCTGAAGCTTGTTTTCAAGCTCTCTCACATTCCCGGGCCATGAATAGTTTTCTATTGCGTCAATTGCAGCAGGGCTGAATCCCTTGATCTTTCTCCTGAAGGCCATCTTGTATCTCTCAAGCAATATGTTAGAAAGAAGCCTCATATCCTGCCTTCTTTCCCTCAACGGCGGCAGATGAATGGATATAACGCTCAGTCTGTAATACAGGTCCTCCCTGAATTTGCCTTCTTTAATGGCCTGCTGCAGATCTGTATTTGTAGCGGCGATTATCCGGGTATCAATATCAATATCCTGATGCCCGGCCGCAATTTATGGGTATAAAGGGGCCTGCCTTTCTCGAGCTCAAATTGTGTACTGCACGGGCTGCCAGCTCTTTGCCGGTGCCGCTCTCACCGGTTATCAGGACAGTGACGTCAGCAGTGGATACCTTCTTGATGAAATCAAAAACCTTGAGCATTTCAGCGCCCTGCCCTATCATTCCGGCAAAGCCTATGTTCTTATCCAGCAGTTTGTGGAGGTCCCGGTTCTCATGTTCGATCCGGGCGAGATGTATGGCCCTGTGCACGATGATCTTGATTTCATTAATGTCTATAGGCTTGCTGTAATAATCATAGGCCCCCATCTCAATGGCCTTCAGCGCGTTAGCTCTTTCATCATTGCCTGTTATGACTATCACGTTTGTATGAGGCGACTTTTCCTTGATATCCTTAAGGCAGGCCAGACCTTAGCTCGCTCCCTCTGCGTCAGGAGGAAGCCCGAGATCAAGCGTGACAACCACTGGCGAGTTCTTTTCAAACAGACGGAGCGCGGTCTTTCGGTCCGAGGCAAGCAGTACTGAAAGCTCTTTTGAGAGCCCCCACTTCATCTGATTCTGGATGTCAGGGTTATCCTGTACTATTAATATCTTGTCCATTTTTTCGACAGGTAAACCACTGAGTCACTGAGACACAGAGAACTAAATGATAAATAGGAAATAATAAATTGGAAGTAAAAAATATCTTGTATTTTATTTCTCATTTCTCACTTCTCTTTTTTCATTTTCTTCCATGCTTCCGTGTCACTTAGCCGCTTTGTGCCTTCCCAATCATTTATTATAACCGGATTTCTTTATCGAATTCAGTAATCCGCCTGCGAGGATTATTTCCCTCTGTCTTTCTGTCAGGCCGTGCTCGGCTGTATATTGCCTTCCGGTATTAATAATTTTAAACCTTACCTCTGTGCTTTCCTTCACCTCCTGCGAAAGTTCAGAAAATTCCAGTTCAACATCCTGCTCTATTGCATCGTAAACATCAGCTGTAACTGAAAGGGGCAATATCCCAAAGTTTATCAGATTGTCCTTATGAATTCGGGCAAAAGATTTTGCGAGCACTATTTTGATGCCCAGATACATGGGCGCAAGCGCCGCATGCTCACGGCTTGAGCCCTGGCCATAATTAATACCTCCAATGACTATCCCTCCCCCGGAGATCTTTGCCCTTGACGGGAATGTCGGATCGATCTTGGAAAATACATGCTCGGAAATGGCTGGTATATTTGACCTGAGCGGAAGTATTTTAGCTCCCGCAGGCATAATATCATCCGTTGTTATATTGTCTCCTGCTTTCAGTATTACCTTTGCCTTCAAATATCCTTCAAGTTCTCCTCTGACAGGCAGAGGCTTGATGTTGGGCCCTCTTTCGACTGTTACCTTCTCCGGCTGGTCCGACGGCGCGACGATCATTGAGTCATCAATAATGAATTTCTCAGGCAATCCGGCCCTGGACCCGCTGCCTTTGACCCAGTCTCTCGGGTCTGTTATCTTTCCTGTGATTGCAGAAACCGCCGCTGTTAACGGACTGCAAAGATAAACCCTGTCGTTGGCAGTGCCGCTTCTGCCCGGGAAGTTTCTGTTAAAGGTCCTGAGCGAGACCGCGCCTGTCGGAGGGGCCTGTCCCATGCCTATGCACGGACCGCAGGAGCACTCAAGCAATCTCGCTCCTGCCAGGAGGATATTTGATAAGGCCCCGTTCTCAGTTATCATATGCAGCGCCTGCCGCGAACCAGGACTTATAGTAAGGCTGACATCAGGATGGACCTTGTGGCCTCTCAGTACCTGTGCCGCGAGCATAAGGTCAGCATATGAGGAATTCACACAACTGCCGATACACACCTGTCTTATGGGCAGTCCTTCAACCTCTTTCACACTGCTGACCTTGTCAGGGCTCGATGGTGCTGCTATCAGAGGCTCAATGGCATCAAGATCAATAATTATTTCTTCATCATATACTGCATCAGCATCAGGTTTAAGCTCTCTCCAGTCCGCTTCTCTGTTCTGCGCCTTCAGAAAGGCCCTTGTCTGTTCATCGGAAGGGAATATTGAAGATGTCGCTCCAAGCTCAGCCCCCATATTTGTTATGGTTGCCCTTTCAGGCACGGTAAGATCATTGATGCCCCCACCCCAGTATTCAAGTATTTTTCCGACGCCGCCTTTGACCGTCAGCCGCCTGAGAACTTCAAGGATTATATCCTTTGCAGTAACCCCTGCCTTGCATGACCCGTTCAATGTCACGCGCATTACCTTTGGCATGATCATCCAGAAAGGCTCTCCTGCCATTGCAAGCGCCACATTAAGGCCTCCTGCGCCTATGGCAAGCATAGCGAGAGCTCCGGCATTCGGCGTGTGGCTGTCTGAGCCTAAAAGCGTCTGCCCCGGTCTTGCGAAACGTTCGAGATGCAACTGATGGCAAATGCCGTTCCCCGGCTTTGAAAAATATATCCCGTACTTCGCGGCGATCGTCTGGAGGAACCTGTGGTCATCCGCGTTCTCAAAACCTGTCTGCAGGGTATTATGGTCCGCATAACTTACAGAGAGTTTTGTTCTTGCCTTTGGTACGCCCATTGCCTCAAATTCAAGATACGCCATAGTGCCTGTCGCATCCTGCGTAAGGGTCTGATCGATCGAGATGGATATCTCCTCTCCGGTTCTCAACCTGCCCGATACAAGATGAGATGAGTCAGAAATGTTCTTTCTCTTTATCTTCTTAAATCCTGCCTTCGTAAACCAGCCCTTCATCTCATCCGGCGAATAACATCTGCCGCCAGCAGTATTTACCAGCATATTAATGGAAAACAGGGCGCTCTGAACAGGCCGGGTCCTGTTGTTATCTATATAGAATTCCTGTATCACTGCCCTTCCTTTGTCATTTAAGGCCCCGCGGCATTTTTTCAAGACCATTATGTTCTCTTTCTCTGAATACGCATGCAGTATCTGGCTTATGAAAATAAGGTCATAACCTTTGCCAAAATCATTGCTCAAAAAATCGCCCGCAATAAAATTAACTCCCCCTCTTAAATTAAGAGGGGGTCGGAGGGCGTTACTAATTACTTCTTTTGCGATCTCTATCGTCTCGGGCCTGTCAAAGAGAGTTGCTGTAATTCCTTTCTTTGCCATTTCCAAAGTGTAAGTGCCGGGCCCCCCGCCCAGGTCAAGGGCGGTCCTGACCCCGTTCAATCCGACAGCCTTCAGAACGCCCCGCGCCTTCATTACAGCAAGGTTATGCATGCCAAGGATAAACGACCTCTGGTCATGTGCTGTTCGGTGCGGTTTGCCTGACTTCAGCACCTCATCCAGTCCTGACCAGTTATGCCACAGGACATCAGAGTGTTTAATGATGTCACCCTGATAGTACGGCCTTCCTGATACAAGAAACTGCGAGGCCATGTCCGAATTTCTGTAGCGCCCCTTTTGCTTCTTCACCAGTCCGAGACCTGCAAGGGCATCAAGCAGGATCTCTGTGGCCCTCAGATCTGTTTTCAGATCACTTGCTACCATACGGGCTGTCACAGGTTTTATTAAATGATCAAATATCCGATAGTTGTTTGCAGTTAGAAGCACACGCGCCTGTTTAAAGGCCCCCCACATCTTCCTCAGCTCTGCAGATTGTTCAAGAATATTCGGCATAAATTTATTCCTTAATTAAACATATATACTCCGTTGCTTGAAACGGCTGGTAAAACTTTCTTTTTGTCATTCCCGCTTGTCGGGAATCTTTCCTGCTTGCTAATAAGAATGATTCCGAACAAGTCGGAATGACATTAAAAATCACACTGATCCCTGATTCCTGTATTTAAAGCCCCATCTTCTTTAATGCATCTCCTCCGACATCCTTGATCACAGGCGCCTCCTCCGGCAGATAAAGCATAACCCCGCCTTTAACAGGCCTTATTATTAACTTGCCTTCCTGCGCCAGCTTGTTGGTCGCGGCAATAGGATCCTCGTCTGGAAAATATTTCTTAAATGCAGAATTGAATCCTGAATAAACAGTATGAATTCCTTTGTACCCGTCCTTTCTGAGACTTACTACGGCCTTCCTGATAAATTCTTCATGATTCATCTTTGCTGACATAATGCCCTCCTTTGGTTAGGATATTTTAATGCCATGTTTTTGAGATATAAGTCAATTAATTTCGTTTTCCAATTCTTCGATATTTCCAATTAATGAAACTGCCTCCGGCGATGGAAGCTCTTGTACATTTTTCAATTTTCCTTCAATGGTTCGCGATTTTCTTGCAGCATCTTCAATAGTATTACTTGCCTCCTGCAATTTCTTGTGCGTCCTCTCAAGGATAATGCCGAATTTCCCAAATTCCGTCTTAACAGCTCCTAATATCTTCCATACTTCGCTTGAACGTTTTTCAATAGCCAACGTTCTAAAACCCATCTGCAAGCTGTTTAAGAATGCAGACAGTGTGGTTGGTCCTGCAATCATTATTTTATATTCTCTCTGCAAAACTTCAAGCAATGCGGGTCTTCGAACAACCTCTGCGTAAAGTCCCTCTACCGGTAAAAACAATATCCCGAAGTCTGTTGTATTGGGAGGATCGACATATTTGTCTCTTATATCCTTTGCGCATTTTTTAATATTGCTTTCGAGAAGCTTCGCGGCTTCTTCAATTGCGGAAGGTTCTCCATGCTCATAGGCATTGTTTAATGCGTGATAGTTTTCGATAGGGAATTTTGAATCCAATGGCAAATAAACAACCTCTCCCGAATCGTCTTTACCGGGAAGTTTGACAACGAATTCCACATTATCCCTGCTGCCTTTTTTAGTGGCTATATTCTTTGCATATTGATCAGGAGTTAAAATCTGTTCCAGAATATTGCCCAGTTGTATCTCGCCGAGAATGCCGCGCGTTTTCACATTCGATAACACTTTCTTTAAATCGCCGACGCCGACAGCCAGATTTTGCATCTCTCCCAATCCTTTATGAACCAGCTCAAGCCTATCACTGACTATCTTAAAGGATTGACTTAGTCTTTCTTCAAGTGTCTTGTGAAGCTTTTCGTCTACCGTGGCCCGCATTTTTTCAAGCTTCTCGCTGTTGTCATCCTGTATTAACTTCAGTCTTGCTTCAATGGTTTCTCTCATCTTGTCTAATTTCATCTCCGTCGACTGAATAAGCTCAGTTTGTTTATTTGACAAGTCGTTGAATTTCTGTTTCTGAAGTTCATTAAACTCCTTCACATTGACCGTAAATCTGTCTTCAAAAGATTTCAATGATTTGCTTAATTCGTCCCTGTTTTCTTTGGCATTGAAGTTGATCTGTTCCTGCATGAGTCTTAATTTTTCTTCAACCGTCTGAGTCATTTTGTAGAGTTTTTCTTCATTTAAAGCAGTCAAAGCCGTAAGCTGCTTTGAAAAAATATCGAGCTGGTCTTTCTGCAAGTTAGCAATATTTGTCATGCTGTTAATTATTTCTTCCCGCAACTTTTTTGAATTGGCTGCGGTTTCTTCCCTGTTCGTTGCTATCTCTTCCTTTAAAGCCCTCTCTGTCCTCTCCTGACTTCTTTCAAATGACGATATCCGCGTCAATAATATAATTAAAAGAATAATAGCAACCGAAACCAACGCTGTTAAAACTGGCATCGTCACTGAATCTCCTCAGGGGTTATCATCCATTCAACTGACCATGAGCCCTGCTCGGATTTTTTCAGGCATACAACACCGCCCATCTTGAAATCTACAACATTTTTGTTCTTATCACCCTCAAGGAGCAATGATGCAAGCCGGCTCAGGTGCGGCAAATGCCCGACAAGCATTACATCCTCATTCATTTTTTCAATACAATCAGCCCATCTCTTGGGATCGTCCATAGGCGCCAGGCCTTCCACCTGGGATATCTCCCTTTCAACCTTGACCTGGTCCGCCAGTACCATAGCGGTCTGGAAGGCCCTTATCTTGGTGCTGTGGTATATCCAGCCGACTTTTATATTAAAGCCCGCAATACGCCCGGCAACCTTTATGATATCCTGAATCCCTTGTTCAGAAAGACTGCGTGCAGGGTCTTCTTCCTTGCTCAACGCCTCTGCATGCTGCACCAGATAAAGAAGCATGTCATGACCTCCCATCTTTTCAAAAATCAGGCGGTTTAAGCCCTGATCAGTTTCTTTGCCAAGGTTATATTATAGCCCTTCTCGTCAGGGTTATCTATAATAAATTGAAGCTTGTCTTTTTTAAGACTTCCTATCCTGCCGAGCGCCTTCAGGGCATACTGGCGTACCTGAGGTTTTTCATCTTTGAGCAGTTCCTCAAGAGCCGGCACAGCCTTGTATATCTCCGGCCTGAACCGCCGCGCAAGTTTACCGAGGGCCGAGGCTGCGAGCCGGCGTTCATTGCCGTTTTCACTGCGGGTGAAATTGATTAATTCGGCAATTACAGCAGGATCGTCAGCAGTGCCAAGGGCCGTTACACGCGAGCTTCTTGTGTACAGAACATCCCCATCATCTTTCCCTAAATTATAGGTGCGATGATCCTCCGGGAGATCCTTATTGTTTTCGGGTAAAGAATCAAAGAACTTTTTTACTTCAACGGTGTCGTGAACGATATCCATCTCCGGTAGTGATGAGACGACCGCCCTGCCATAAGAACTCGTCATGAGCCTGCTGTCCAGAACAGCAACAACTCCATAGTCCTCAGCGCTTCTGATAAGCCTTCCAAAGCCCTGCCTCAGAAGCAGGATCGCAGAAGGCAGCGCGAGGTCGCCAAACCATCTTTCACCGAGCCTCCTGCACCGCTCATCATATACAGGGTCTCCGGGCGAGCCAAAAGGCATCTTGACAATGATCACCAGGCTCAGGTCATCGCCTTTAATATCAATTCCCTGCCAGAACGTGGCAGTCGCGAGCAGAACAGAATGACGCGTGTCCCTGAACCATTCAATAAGTCTCGCAGGCGGCATGTCGCCCTGCGCCTTGAATGGATAATTAATCGTGATATTCTCCTCTGCAAAACGGAGATGGCTGTATGATGTGAACAGCACCAGCGCCCTGCCCTTCGATGAATTGATCAGTTCCTCTATGACCTTAAGGCTTTTCTGCTGAAAGACTTCATTGTTGCCTTTGACAGGAGAAGGCAGTTTTTTATCAAGATAAAGCAGCGCCTGTTTTTTAAAATCAAACGGCGAACCTATTATCATCTCTTTGGAATCAGAGATACCTATCCTCTCTTTTATGAAATTAAAATTCCCGCCTGCTGTCAGAGTAGCAGAAGTCATGACAACGCTTTCATAACCGCTCATCAGTTCCCGGAACGGCGCCTGACATTCAACAAGGCTGCTCTTGAGTTCAAGGGTCCTTTTGTCATCCCGGCGTCTATAATTCGAATATGTGGTCATGTAATAGACCTTGTCCTTATTATCCTGTTTTATAAAGTCTTCGATTATGCCATCAAGAGACATCACACACAAAATGGTCGTCTCTATCCTGTCCCTTAATTCATCATCCATTGCTGACTCCTTCTCAGAGGTCAGTCTGCTGACAACCTTTTCCAGGCCCAAATGCCCCTTCAGATTTATCAACTCTTCTACAATAGCTTCGTGTACAGGAGCAGTTTGTAAAGGGGCATCCATGCGCTTAAAAAACATATCTACATGCTCGAACAGGTGATCCACCGCTATTTTCAACCCCCTCAGACGATAGAGAAGCCATACAACCTGCGGATGATTAAGAGTGCTGCCCAGGACATGGGAAATGACATTCTCGATCTGGTGCGCCTCGTCGATAACAAGCTGGTCGTGAAAAGGGAGGATCTTGAACCCCGAAAGCAGGTCGTACATGAGCAAATGGTGATTGACCACAATAATATCTTTTCTGTAGAGGTCCTTGAAATGCCTGTAGTAAAAACAATCGTTATAAAATGGACACTGCGAGACTCCGCAGTCATTTGAATCACCGCATATCTTTGCCCAGAATTCCGGGATAAAATCAAGCTCATCTTTGTCGCCGGTCTCTGTGCAGGATATCCACGCTCTGAATTTTATGTACTGCTCGCTGAGTTCAGTAAATTCCCTTTCACGTTTCAGGCAGAGATAATTGTTCTTGCCTTTAAGCATCGCAAAAGAAAATCTCATGGGCATGACATCCTGCAGGAACACAAGGTCTTTGTTTACCAGTTGGTCCTGCAGGGCTATCGAGGCAGTAGATACAATCGTCTTCTTCCCTGACAGTATCGCGGGTATAAGATAGGCAAAGGACTTTCCTACGCCGGTCCCTGCCTCAACAAGAAGCCGTTCATTGTTTTTCAAGCATTCAAATACAGCATCCGCCATCTCCATCTGCTGAGGACGGTCCTCGTAGTCCGGGAATTGTTTTTTTAATATTTTGAATGTGGCGTTAAGGTCGTTCAAATATGTCTCCCTCACAACCTCTCATACACCCACACCCG
>JACQXH010000096.1 GCA_016208845.1 Nitrospirota bacterium
CATTGCCCCAATAACCTTCCGGCTGCGGATGGACTATCGGGTTCCCGTATACTTCAGATGTAGACGCCTGAAATATCTTCGCCTTCACACGCTTGGCAAGGCCTAGAATATTGATGGCGCCGTGGACCGACGTCTTTGTTGTCTGCACAGGATCAAACTGATAATGAATAGGCGAGGCAGGGCATGCAAGATTATAAATTTCATCGACTTCAACATACAAAGGGAAACAGATGTCATGCCTCAATATCTCAAATTTCGGATTTGTCAGGAATTGAGAGACATTCGAACGGCGTCCTGTATAGAAATTATCAACGCAAACTACTTCATGCCCTTCATTTAGCAATCTCTCACACAGATGGCTGCCTAAAAATCCTGCTCCGCCGGTAATAAGTATTCTTTTCATAATGTCAGCTCCTTCTTAAATCCAATATTTAAAATGGTATAGATCCTTAATTGCCGTATTTTAATATAAATCACTAAAACTTAAAACAAAAAATGAGGGAATAGCTCCTACAGCCAGAACTTAAAAATGCCTCTGACCGCCCCTAAAGCCCTTGCATATGACCTTAAAAAAGTAATTGGCGCAAGATATAGGAACTTGATGTTCTTTTTGATCCTGATCAATCCGATCGCAGCAGGCATTTGCAAAACTGCATTGAAGGCTGTAAGTAATATTAATGCGATCGATCCGGGCTTAAGCCACGCAAATACCGTCATGCACAGACCCATCAACGCCGCAGGGACTTCAATAGCATCTTTAAAAAGCGTATAATCATCGCCCTTTGCCATGTCAGGAAAATCCTTATACATCTTCATTCTCCAGAGGCCATGGCGATACTGCTCCCTGAGATATTTGAACAACACTTCGGGATGATGGTGGGCAACAAGGGCGTCTTCCTTAAATTTTATTTTAAGGCCCTCCCTGAGGATCCTGTATGAAAGGTCATTGTCCTCGCCGCTTGCAGCCGTGTAAGCCTCGTTAAATCCCCTGACCCTCTCGAGCACATCACGTCTAATGGCCACATTGTAAGAACCAAAGGCCTTTATGTTATCTTTGTTCATGAACGCCGAATGACGAAGCCTTATTTCCTCATGAACGCACTGCGAAAGAAGGCTCTCCGGATTTGCGATATCATAAGAGCCGGCAACAGCGCCTATGTCGTCTGATGTGAAGCCCTCAAGAAGTCTTTTTATCCAGTCTTTATGCGGGATGCAATCTGAATCCGTAAAACATATCACCTCTCCGCAGGCTTTCTGCCAGCCTGTATTTCTCGCCTTTGCAGGCCCTGAGTTGTCCTGATATATATATTGAAAAGGATATTGTTTTATGATCTGAGACGTATTATCTGTAGAGCCGTCATCAACGATGATTATCTCAGCAGGATGATCCTGATTAAGCAGGGCCTCTGCAAGACGCGGGAAAAATCCGGCCCTGTTATATGCAGGTATGATAACCGATACCTTTATCATCTGATTCCCAAAAAATTCCTGAGTAATTTAACAGTAGAAATAAACAGACCCCTGAGACTGTAATCATAGCCTGATGAGCTGAAAAATAAACCGGCCGCCTTAAGAGGATGTCTCTTATAAAAGGTAAAATACGCCTTTGACTGCCAGTACTTCAATTTCCTGAGCGGCAAGACCTCTGATTCCATGCAGCTGAAGTTCATCTGGGCCCTCTTCTGCCAGGGCCCTGAGTTTGGTCCCGGGATTTGGCACTAAAAGCCCGAAAGAAAGTCCGTCAGGGTTCAGGTCAAGCGCAAAACCTATGGTCTCCTTTATGGTCTCCGGCGTTTCGGTATAATGGCCTATAAGAAAAAAACATCGCACCTTCATGCCCGCCTTTTTAATAAGTCCTACTGCTTTTTTTATATCTTCCTTTGTTTCGCCTTTTTTAATTACATCTTTGAGTATCCTTTCACTGCCGGTCTCAACCCCGAGCGCAATACACTTGCAGCCGGCTTCCCGGACCTTCCTTAAAAGTTCCGGCGACATTTTATCGGCCCGGGTCTCACATTCCCAAGATATCCTTCTGTTCAGACCCCTCTCTATTATTTCCTGGCACAGAAGGCTTGTCTTTTCTTCAAGCAGACTGAGCGTTGCGTCTGCAAATTGAAAACGCGCAGCGCCAAAATGTTTAACGTCCCACTCCATTTCATCAACTACCTTCAGGGGGTCTCTCACCCTAACCCTTCCAAGATAATTCGGGGTGCAGAAATAACACGGAAAGGGACAACCTCTGGAAGCGCTGATCATAAAGGGTCCTGTGTAGTGCGGTATCTCAAAGATATCCCACTCAGGAAACGGGAGGCTGTTTATATCAACGGCCGTGTTTCTTTTTTCATTTATTAAAATCCTTCCATCTCTTCTGAAGGCAAGGCCCTTTATATTGTCTAATTCTTTTTTGTCTTGCAGGGCCTCCATCAATTCTGCAATCGTCTCTTCGCCTTCTCCTATGACCACGGCATCAATTGCCGGAAATTCTTTCAGCGTTTCTTCAGGGGAAGCAGTGCCATGAGGCCCTCCGAGCACAACAAAAGCAGATTTAAGTTCATCTTTTATGATCTGCGCCACCTCGCCTGCAGAGGTTATTTCATTAGTGAATGCAGTGATGCCGATCATCAATGGTTTTCTTATCTTAACGTTTGACAGGACGTCTGCCACAGACCTGTGCGGCAGTCTCAGGTCAATTACTGATACATTAATGCCTTTCTGTTTCAGGCAGGCGGCAATTATCCCAAGGCCCAGGGACGGAGTGAGATACTCTTTAGAGTAGAAAGTATCCTTCTTGCCTGTGACTTTTTTTGAGGGATGTATAAGTAAGATATTATTAATGGTCATACCTGTCCAAGATAAATTTATAAAGAGAAGCTAAAAACCTCATGAATACAATATTAAAAAATCAAATATTAAATATCAAAATTATGGATATAATTCTGATACCTTAATTTTGATTTTTGATCTTTAACTTTTGATATTTTCAGCTGTGATTTGTATAATATGTTCAGGCCTTAAAGACATACCGTCTCATGAAGCCGACAAAGTTCCTGAAGTTGTTCACTACGTCCATTATCCTTCTCTGGGCAAAAAGTCTTTTTAGAATATATGAAGGCCTGAGATAAAAACTCCTGTATCCCCTGTCCCTTGCCTCTTCTATCTCTTTGCCTGAAAGCCCCGGATAATTGTACACGGGTTTTTTGATCGGGTCATACTCGCTCCACTTTCTTGTAATGAGATAACCTCCCCTGTCAAGATGCTCATAGAATTTAGTGCCCGGATGCGGCGTTGCAATGCCAAGCGTAATGAGTTCCGGTCCTATCTTCTTTGCAAAACTTATAGTCTTTTTGATGCTTGCTTTTGTTTCACCCGGCAGTCCGATCATAAAATATACAAGCGCGTTCAGGCCGGCCTTGCGGGCGGTCAAGACCGCCTGCTCTACCATATCAGGCGTAATATTTTTTTTGATATTTTTCAACACCTCCAAATCCGCGCTTTCAGCTCCAATATTGACCGTGTGGCAGCCCGCCTCTTTCATCTTTTTTGCTATATGGAGAGGAAACCTGTCAGACCTTATATTACAGGCCCATGTCAGGTCAATCTTTTCCTTTATCATTTCATCAAATAATTTCCCGGCCCTGTCGATATAATTCGTCAGTCCGCAGTCAAAAAATCGTATCTCCCTGATCCCCATGGATACGATCCATTTCAATTCTTCAATTACCTGCGCAATGCCTCTCTGTCTTACCTTGCTGTAGAAAGGAGAAGAACAGTAGATGCAGGCATTGATGCAACCCCTTTCGGTATAAGTGATGGTCATGGGACCGCGCTTCATCATCGGGTCTCTGTAGAGTTTCAGAGGGACCTTTTGATGAGCAGGAAATCCAAAGCCATCAAGGTCATGCCAGAGAGGCCGCGGTTCATTCTTCAATATCTCATCGCCCTTTCTGAATGCAACTCCCTTGATATTTTCGGGATTCAATCCGGCATTTACAAGCTCAAGCAGGACCATTTCAGATTCACTGTATATGGAGAAATCGAGGTTTTTATTTTCTCTCAGTGTCTCTTCAGGCAGGGCCATGATATGCGTTCCGACTGCCGCAGTCTTTATGTCAGGCGAGATCTCTTTTGTGATATCAGCTATTTTCAGGTCATGATAGATCGTAGGAGTGGAAGTTGTAAACACCACAAAGTCCGGCTTTTCTTTATCTATAGAAGCCGTTACCTGAGCAAAAT
>JACQXH010000097.1 GCA_016208845.1 Nitrospirota bacterium
TGTTTTTATCATGAAGGAGATAGCTGAAAAGGCTGTCTTTTTTACCGACTGTTTTGTGCGCTTCATCAAAAATACCTATGTCAAACAGTGTGTTAGATTTTCTTGCGGCTTCGGCAGCAGCCCTTCCGCTTTGATAGGTGGTGAACACTACAGTTGTGCCTTTTTTCTTCGTCTTTAGCCAATCTGCTATCTCGTCAGAGTTAGTGCGAACGCGGATTCCGAGGTCTTGGGTAAGGACAGCAATATCGTCCCTCTCAATATCTTTAACAGACTCGTCACTGCACACAGCTATCCAGTGAACATCTTTTTTATGCGCAACCGACTCTCTTGTCCATACCTGAAGCGTCTGTCTAATAAGCGCAAGGCTTGGAACAGCAACGAGGATTTTTCGAGCCCCAATTTTTTTAGTAATCCAATAGCCGGTAAGGCTTTTACCTGTGCCGCAGGGCGCAATCAATTTTCCCAATGAATTATGTTTATTAATGAAATGCTCATATGCTTTTTGAACAGCCCGCTTTTGATGTTCACGGGGTTTAACAGGTATCAGCGGGGCAGATTTGCCGATGAGTAATTTATGAAGGCGCTTGAAAAACTCTTTGCCCAGTGTACGCCAGACATCGCCGGAGCAGAAACTCAGCCTCTCACCATAAAGGGTCAGTTTGTGGCTGAACCTGTCGGTATTAGTACAGACAAGACCAAGCTCGATATGCTTGCATATATTGAAAGAAAGGTCAGTAAAGGTACTCAGTTCTTTACGGCTGAGGGATGTGCTTTCATTGTCTCGGTATTTGCACTGGACCGCCCAGAAACCGCCGTCCTTTGTTTCTGCAATAAGGTCAATTCCCTCATCAGGCCCGGGGAGATTGAGTTTCTTCTTTACAGGAGAGGGAACGTCCTTCAGTTGCCAGACATTTTTTAGCAGGGTGACATATTCAGGATGCAGCTTGAGATAAAATTTTGTGAGGGTTTCCAAACAGTCGCCTTTTTGCTTTCCAGTTAATAACTGTAATTGCGACCTGAAGTCCTGCCAGTTATTGCATTTGCTTAGAATATTTAAGAAATTTATCCTCTTCACGCCAAAAGTTTAGCCTATCACGAAAACAGAATCAACCATAACCATTAATGATCAATTGCCATTAATGCGCTTCGGCCCAGTTCTTGCCAAATCCTATATCCACTTTGACCGGGACCAGAAGCTTTACCGCATGCTCCATCTCTTCCCTGACAAGCAACTTGACTCTGTCTTTTTCATCTGCGGGAACTTCAAACAGAAGCTCATCATGCACCTGAAGGAGCATCCTGGTTTTCAATCCATCCTTTTTCAATCGTCTCCAGATATTGATCATAGCTATCTTGATAATGTCAGCGGCAGAGCCCTGTATCGGGGTATTCATTGCAAGCCGTTCTCCCATCTGACGTATATTTTTATTTGCGCTCTTAAGCTCAGGTATGGCTCTTTTCCTCTGAAAAATAGTTGATACATAACCTGTATCAGTCGCCTCTCTGATACAATTGTCTATGTAACTTTTGACACCGCTGTGCCTCATAAAATATTTATCTATATACAGCCGCGCCTCCTCAGGATGAATGCCAAGCTGCTGGCTTAAGCCATAAGGGCTGATGCCGTAGACAATGCCGAAATTAACAGCCTTGGCCCTGCGCCTCATTTCAGGAGTTATGTCTTCAGGTGTTATCCCGAATATCTCCATCGCGGTTCTTGCGTGTACGTCGCCGTCATTTTTAAATATCTCTATGAGTCCTTCATCCTGACTAAGATGAGCAAGCACCCGGAGCTCAATCTGGGAATAATCAGAAGACAGAAGCAGATGTCCCTGCTCTGCAATAAATGCCTCTCTTATCCTTTTCCCCCATTCGCCTCTGATCGGGATATTTTGGAGGTTCGGGTCTGAACTGCTCAGCCTTCCGGTGGCTGTTACAGTCTGGTTAAATGACGTATGAAGCCTGCCTGTTCTTTCATTCACAAGCCTTGGAAGGGTATCCACATAAGTGCCCTTGAGTTTTGAGAGAGTCCTGTGTTCAAGTATCTCTTTCGGAAGTTCATGCTCCAGCGCAAGCTGTTCCAGCACATCCACATCAGTTGAAAACCCTGTCTTGGTCTTCTTTATGGTCTTTAGCCCGAGCCTTTCAAATAATATTTCCTGAAGCTGTTTCGGCGAGTTGATATTGAATTCGCCGCCTGCCAGAAAAAATACCCTTTTTTCAATTCCTGAAAGCTCTCTCTCAAGTTCTTTTGAAAAACCATCCATGAGCGGCAGGTCGATCTTTATGCCGGCCATCTCCATGCCGGCAAGTACTTCAATAAGGGGCATTTCCATTTCATAAAACAATTTTGAGAGACCTTCTTTTTCTATCTCAGGCGCCAGAAGGTTTTTAAGCCTCAGTGTGACATCGGCATCCTCGCCGGAGTATCTCGCTGCATCCTCAATGGATACATCCCTGAAATTCTTCTTACCTTTATCTGTGATGTCGTTATATGCGATTTTTTTTATTGAGAGATATGTCATCGCAGCATCATCCAGATTGTGGTTTGATTTATTCGGGTTCAGAAGGTATGAGGCCAGCATGGTGTCAAAGGCAAGGCCCTTTAATTCTATCTCCTCATTTTTCAGGACAATAAGGTCGTACTTTATATTGTGGCCTGTCTTTTGGACCTCAGGGTTTTCAAGTATCCCTTTGAACTTCTCAAGGACCTGTTCTTTGGGCAATTGTTTGGGCACGCCGGGATATGAGTGTGCGAGAGGCACATAATACGCCTTTTCAGGCTCCACAGAAAAAGATACGCCCACGAGCTCTGCCGTCATCGGCGACTTTGAGGTGGTTTCAGTATCAACAGAGAGTTCATTTTTAATGGAGGCTATTGCTGCTTCAAAGACTCCTTCATCAAGTATGCTTATATGCTGGCTAATGACAGGTGAGGTGGTGTTTTCACTGGGAATGAGCTTAAGCAGACTGCCGAACTCATATCTGCGGAAATATTCCATCAATTTTTTCCACTCAGGCTCGCCCGGCTTCAGGTCTTCTATCGATATTTCCAGAGGGACATTTGTATCAATTGTGGCAAGCATGAGGCTCAGTTTTATGTTCTCAATGTTTCCTGCTATCGCCTCCCTGAGCTTTGGTTTTTTAATGCCTGCATGATCTTTGATAATGTTCTCAACACTGCCGAATTCTTTTAACAGGCTTACCGCTGTCTTTTCTCCGATGCCGTGCACGCCAGGTATATTGTCCGAGGCATCTCCCATCAGGGCAATTACCTCCGGAAAACGCGACGGCTCAACGCCGAACCGTTCAACAACATCTTTTTCCTCTGTGATTTTGTCTTTCATAGTGTCATAGGTCCTGATCTTCGGGCTCAGGATCTGGTTTATGTCCTTGTCCGCCGTCACAATGAAGACATCAAGCCCTTCTTTTTCCGCCTTCTTTGCAATAGTCCCCAGCACGTCATCGGCCTCGCAGCCTTCTATCTCTTCACTCGGGATATTGAAGGCCCTGATAATATCTTTTATCGGCTGGACCTGCAGCCGCAGTTCATCAGGCATACTCGGCCTGTGGGCCTTGTATGCCTCATATGCCTTGTGCCTCATTGTAGGAGCTGGCGAGTCAAAGACAACCGCAAAATAGTCGGGACGTTTCTCCCTTATGATTTTTAGGAGCATGTTGGTAAAGCCATAGATGGCATTTGTCGGAAACCCGTCTGAAGCAGACAGGTTCCGGATGGCATAAAAGGCCCGGTAAATGTAGGAATTTCCGTCTATGAGATATAGGGTGGACATTTTATTAATTAACTGAAAAAGCGCCCTGAGGTCTGCATTCAGCAGTGATTTGTCAGAGCAATTTTATTGGTAAATGTTTTTTGTAATTCTCAAAGTCTTTGTCGGTTGTAAAAATAATGAGATTTTCTATGTTTGCAACGGCACAAATTAAAAAATCTATCGTTGATCCCTGAATTCCTTTACTCCGGCATATATTGCTGAACTCAGCAGCCGCTATAAAGTGTGTGCTCTCAAGGGGAATATCCTCAAACGCAGAAAGCTTGTCTTTTAATTTATTAAATTGAGAGATATCGGATATCCCGGAAAGGAGTTCCTGACGAATCGGTCCGATCATAACAATCCTGCCATCTTTTATAAGCTCTTCCATTTTATCTGCTATTTCAGTCTTTGAGGATTTATGTCTAAGGACTTGAGACCAAACACAAGTGTCAACAAGGACTTTCATCTTGCTCTCGCTTTTTTATAGTCGTAGTCCTTGTCGAAATCGATTTTCCCGAACAATTCAAATATTTCCACCTGTTTTTTGCGGGCAATGTATTCTTTTAATGCAGTTGTTACGGCTTCTTTTTTTGTTTTATGATGCCCGATCTTTTGAGCCTGAGAAATTAATTTGTCATCTAATGCCAGATTGGTTGCCATATCACACCTCCTATTACACAAAGTATAACACAATATTATGTGTAAAAGGATATACCGTCTATATAGATGCATCAGCCGCCACTAAGACCGATCTGAAAAAGCGCCACGCTTATTCGGGATCGGGCTGAATGCGTATGTTATGACTCGTATAGTAATCATGGCATTCATCGCAGAGCAAACGGATGCGCCCTTTATTAAACCAATACGTCTGGCCTTCGCGAATTTTGAAGTTGCAGACTGCGCAATGCTCGTGGTCCCACTTGTCTTTAATTAATTCAAATTTATCTTTGTCGTAGCCGCTTCCATTGTAGGGCTGCCACTTTAGCTGCCCATTCACAAGTTCCTTGCGGACGAGGGCAGGATATGAGTAAAAAATTGTCTGAGAAAATACCTTGTCAATGGTTTCCCTGTCACCCCCTACAGATTACAAAAATAAAAAGCAGAATACAAGATTTTTTAGATTTCCTGCGTGAAATGCCTTGCTAATATCTCCCTGTCTGGATTGGGGTGTTGCCTCGAAGGTTTTTTTGTACAGAACAACTTAACTGTGAGGTCACGGGATGCCGCCTGTGCGAGCAATTTGTTATGTCAGTTCTCTTGATTCGCGAATTGCCTCTAATATTTCTTTACGGGTAATCTTTTTTCCAAGGCCCGGCACATCAAAGGGTGAACGGCGGGTGGTTATTTTCGGCGCAATAGAAAACATATCTCCTCTGCGGCGGCGGATGACGACTTCATCTTTCTTGGACTCTTCAAGAATGTCTGACAATTTCTCGCGGGCCTGTGAATAAGTATAAATCTTCATAATTTATTCCACCACCTTTATTCCAATACTTTCTGCAATATCACACATGCGATCATCAAGGCTGATAAGAGGCAATTTATTTTCTATGCAGCACTGTAAATAGTACGCATCATAAGCATATATATTGAACCGCAGGGCAATTTTAATCGCGTCATAAATCTTTTCTGATATTTAGCCTTTTATCTTTCTTTAAAGTGTTCCTTGCATACTTCATGAGTTCTGCTTTTCTTCTTGAAAGGTTTTTTACCGGAACCCATTCGCCATTTTCAAAACTGTCCAATATTTCCTGTTCCTCCTGAGTCAATTTAGCTTTCATTATTGATTAAATAACTTCCTATGTTTTCCTACAGATTACCGGCTATGTTCCGATGATTTCATTCAATCCTTCGACTGTCTGAGCAAGTTCTTCCGGAGATACCCTCCCAAGTTTCTTCCCGATCCTATCAACAGACAGGGTTCGTATCTGGCTGATCTTTACCCATGAACGTTTTGGTAATTTTTCAGCTTTCAGCTCCAGCGTCAAAGGAAAACCTGCTCTTTGAGGCTGACTGGTCAGAGCCATCGCTATGACAGTCCCCGAATGTTCGTTAAATACATCGTGACTCAGGATCAGCACCGGCCGCAAGCCTGCCTGCTCATGACCACGCACAGGATTTAAATCAGCCCATCGAATCTCGCCCCTCAGTATTTTGGCCATTCGCTTAAATCCTCGGATAATCCTTCTTCTGACATTGCCTTCTCAAAGTTTGGGTCCAATTTGGCACATTCCTTTGCCAAACGATTGCGTTCTAATCTTTCTATCTTTTCGTTCACAGCTTCCTGAATTGCCTGACTGCGACTCAAAAAGATGTTCTCATGTACAAGATGGTCTAAACGACTGATAGAATTTTGATCAAGGGTTATTGCGATTTTTGCTTTACTCATCTATTCACCTCCGGTATTACTATTTATCATACCAATTCCCGGAAATACGGTCAAGCTGTTATCGTTCACTTGCTTATTGCATTTTTGGGGTTATGATACGTTATTATAGTGCAAACTTTATTAATTGCAAAAGGAACAAACTAATGAAAAACGTTCTGAAACTCGGGCTTCCAAAGGGGAGCCTTCAGGAATCAACTCTGAAGCTTTTTAAAAAGGCCGGATACAACATATCCATTGACTCCCGCTCTTATTATCCTGTCTTTGATGACGTAGAAATACAGGCCTTGCTCATTCGCGCGCAGGAAATGGCGAGGTACGTCGATGACGGAGTGCTTGACGCCGGACTTACCGGAAAGGACTGGATACTCGAACAGAATGCTGATGTGTATGAAGTTGCGGAGCTCAATTATGCAAAAGGCGGGTTGAGGCCGGTCAGATGGGTCGTGGCTGTTCCGAATGATTCAAAGATTAAAAGCATCAGGGACCTTAACGGCAAGCGCATCGCTACAGAGCTTGTGGGATATACTAATAAATATCTTAAGTCCAAAGGCGTTAAGGCAGAGGTGGATTTTTCCTGGGGCGCCACTGAAGTAAAGCCCCCATATCTCGCTGATGCGATTGTCGAGCTGACTGAGACAGGCTCATCTCTCAGGGCCAATAACCTGAGAGAGATCGAGACCATTCTTCAATCCAGCACGCGATTCATCTCTAATAAAAAGTCATGGAAGGATAAATGGAAGAGGCAGAAGATGGAAAATATCGTGCTTTTGCTTAAAGGGGCGCTTGCCGCAGAAGAAAAGGTCGGCCTCAAGATGAATGTCCCCGAAAAGTCCCTAAAAAGAGTGATGAGCCTGCTTTCCTCCATGCACTCCCCTACTATCTCGCAGCTCTCGGATATAAAGTGGCTGGCTCTTGAGGTCATCACTGATGAAAAGACGGTGCGCGACCTGATACCTAAGCTCAAGTCGGCCGGCGCAACAGGCATTGTGGAATATCCGCTGAATAAGGTAATACCGTAATCACTGCCTTCAGGAAAAAACTGATTTTATGAATTAAGTAATCGCTGAAAGAACAATTTAGTCTGTCATTCCTGCGAAAGCAGGAATCCAGCACATTATTAAATTTCTCTGGATTCCCGAGCCTGCCCTCGAAGGTATTGGTCGGGGGCGGGAATGACAACTGGTTTTAAATAATATATTATTCGACCAAACTCTACTATACCGTAATAATTTCACTAAGCAATGAAGATATTCCTTTTTACTGTATTTATCTTTATACTTCTCTTTTTCTTCATAAGGCATCTTGAAAAGAGGAGCCTGTATTATCCGTTACGCGAAATTGAAACAACACCTGATGCTATCAAGCTGGATTATGAAGATATAACCCTGACAACAAAAGACGGGGTTCAGATCTCAGGGTGGTTCATCCCCGCTCAAAACCCGAGGGCCACATTGCTGTTCTGTCATGGCAATGCCGGCAATATAAGCCACAGGATAGAAAAAATACAGATGTTCAATGCCCTTGGCCTGAACGTCCTCATCTTTGATTACAGGGGCTACGGGACGAGCAAAGGCAGTCCTTCTGAAAACGGCCTTTACCTTGACGCAGAGACAATGTATGAAAACCTTTTGCATAAAAAGAATGCTCCTCCCGGGCAAATAATCATTTACGGCGAGTCCCTTGGCGGCGCAGTTGCCATAGACCTGGCGGGAAGGCGCGAATCCGCGGGGGTCATCATTGAAGACAGTTTTACCTCTGCGCCGGATATGGGCAAAAAGGTCTTTCCGTTTATTCCGGCATTTATTTATCAGAGCAGATATGATTCCCTCCAAAAGATAAAGAATATAAAAGGGCGGAAATTGATTTTTCATAGCATAGATGACGAGATAATTCCCTTTGAACATGGCAGAAAACTCTTTGAAGCGGCTTCGCAGCCAAAAGAGTTTGTCCGGCTTAGGGGAGGACATAATGACGCCTTTGCCATTTCACGGGGATTGTTCATGGAGAAGATAGATTCGTTTGTAAACGAATTATTCTAATTTGGCCACAGATAGATAAAACAACAAATTTAGCCGCAGATTAACCCGCCTACCGGACGGGCAGGCACAGATTTGCGCAGATCTGCCTGCCGGCAGGTAAGTACAGACAAGACAAAAGACAGACTGCAAGAACCCAGACAGGTTAATAAAGACCTAATAATCTTTAGTCTGTAATCTGTGCTCTGATGGTCTTATTTATTAATCCGTGTCAATCTGCGAAAATCCGCGGCTAAATGTTTTTTTGGATTATAGACTGGACGGGGTTAAAAACACTAAGGCCATTTTGTTATACTGTGCTTGCAGTATTAGAACAGGTATATTTAAATATCATGGACGACAGAAGAGAATTTCCAAGAAAGGACGTTGTTTTCAAGGCTGAGATCAGCTCCGGCGGCAATAACTACAAAGGGGTCATAAAAAACATATCTCAAAGCGGCGCCGGCATTGAGATCATGCCTACAAAAAACGCAGCTGACTTTGTGCCAGATTCAATTCTCGCTGTTACTTTCCAGCTCCCGACCGGAGATGTTCTGAACCTGCGATATGAGGTAGCATGGTTATACTCAAAGAAATTTTCTCCTGAAGGCTTAAAGCAAAACGCAGTCGGTGTTGAAATTAAAGAACCTTCTTCAACATTGAACAGATTCCTGAAAGACCTGTGACCGGAGGAGCCTTGAAGAAGATGATTATTCCTTCGCTTGTAAGACCAAACGTACGGTCTCTTCGCGCCTATCAGGCTGCTGAGATCCCCTGCAGTGTGAAGCTTGATGCAAATGAAAGCCCGTATTCGGCAATCAGAGGTAAAGGGGCAAGTCGATGCGACTCGATTCCGAGGGGCAAGCCTGCCTGCCGGACAGGCAGGGGGCAAGAGATTTATAAAGTTTTAAATCGCTATCCTGACCCTGAGGCAAAAGCATTAAGAAAACTTCTTGCAGGTGAA
>JACQXH010000098.1 GCA_016208845.1 Nitrospirota bacterium
TGACGATGATCCCGCATACGATGTTGTGCCTGATACAAGCGGCACGATAGGGCAATACCTGTTTTTGTTCGGCATGTCCGCAAAGCCTTCTGATCTGGACAATGTAGTTGACTATCCTTTTCAAAAGGCTAACATCCGGGTGCAGCTTAAGACGTGGGATGCGCAGGCAATGAGGGATGTGATAAAGGCAGTGGACGAATACAAGCGATCTAATCCGGTTTCCATGGAATTAAAACCATCCGGTATCGCCTGGTTCAATCTGGTATGGAACGATGAAGTGCTTTCAGACATGATAACGGGTTTTGTCATTGCTCTGATTGTGGTTTTTATTATCCTCATCTTTAATTTCCGCTCTGTGAAATGGGCTATAGTCGGTTACACACCGCTGCTTTTCACGATCCTGCTTATATACGGAGCTGTAGGCTTTATCGGTAAAGATTTCGATATGCCGATATCCGTGCTTTCATGTCTGTCGCTTGGAATGGCTGTGGATTTTGCCATTCATTTCATAAGCAGGTTCAGGCAGAGATTAGTTGATGCAGGTCAAGGGTCAAAGTCACTGACACTCTGCTCTGGACTGCCGCTCGGCCGGGCAAAGGCATCATGCGCAATGCGATACTATTTGCGGCTTCATTCACGGTAATGATATTTGCCCCGCTTACGCCGTATATCACTGTAGGCGCATTTATCGTGAGCATGATGCTGTTAAGCGCGGTCATGACGATGATCTACATCCCGGCGCTTATAATTTTGCTGCAGAGATGGTTATTCAAGTGTGAAAAATGCCTGTAGATATTAAATTTCAGGAGGTGAGACGGATGAAAAAGATTCTGCTGTGTTTAATTTTAAGCAGCTTCGCAATTGTGGCGGCGCTGCCTGCATTTGCAGAGGATGACGTTGGCAGGAAAATGTCAGAGGTGCTCATGAAGGCTTATGAGGAAGGAGGCTGGCAGGTTACTTCAGACGAGGTCTACATGTGGATTAAGACCGGAAAGACGGACTTCGTAGTTCTGGATGTAAGACCGGATGTTGACGAATACAACTCTGGGCATATCCCTTCAGCGATACATATTCCATACTACGCCGTCCTGAACCCTGAGAATCTGGCAAAACTTCCAAAGGACAAAAAGCTCGTGCTTGTATGCGCTACCGGACAGCTTCAGAATCTTCCGGTATCAGGCTTGAGAATGCTGGGTTATGATGCATACACCATGATATTCGGCTATGCGGCGTGGGTTAAAGATTATATAGGAGGAGAAGCGATGAAAAGCACTATAGACAAGGCGGCTTTTAAAAATTATCCACTTGAACAAACAGGAGGTAGTAAATGAGAGCAAAAATAATTAATAAGATTTTTTTAATGCCTGTGATATTAATGTCCTATCTTCGGATTTCTGTCATTCCGGGCTTGACAAGCCTGCCCCGGCAGGTCTTAAGCCGGGGGAATCCAGAAAGAAAAGACTGGATTCCCGCTGGAGTTTACCCGTTTCGGGCGGGAATGACGAAACATCGGACATTACAGCAGAAACGGGTAACCGCGAAAGAGATCAAGAGATTTGGGGATCAGGTTAAAGCCTATTTCTTTGAGGCGGTGCCCAATGACATCATTGAAAGTGCGCTTAAAGATCTCACTCCCGGAGATGCGCTTGCGGCAATAGTCATTATTAACCTCTCTAAAAAACCGGGTAAGGATATAATCACAATGAAGAAAGACGGAAAAAGCTGGACAGATATCGTCAATTCTGTTGGACTTAAAATGAAAGACGTAGTGAAAGAGGTCAAGGAATTTCAGAAAACATCAGGCTGCGCGTAAAAAACACAGATGACCACTGATAAAAAAGACACAGATTGCCACAGATAAAATAATCTGTGATTATCTGTAAATAATCTGAGTTCATCTGTGTTTCTTTAAGGAGGTTTTATTTTATGAACATTAAAAAGATTCTCACAAAACCCTGGTCCTTCGTATGGGGAGGATTTCTTGTCGGTCTTGCGGAGGTAATTTATTTTGTCAAGTATGAGACGCCGATACCTATTACAACAGGGCTTGCAAAAATGTTCGCCTCAATAGAGGAAAACATTACTAAAACCGAGTATATTGCAAGGCTCTACGATGCAGATATCCACTGGATTATAATCGGCATCCTGCTTGGAGCGTTCCTTGTCGCGATCCTTGAAAGGGAACACAAGGCATGGGCTAAATATCCCCTGCGCATGGCTTTCCTCGCGTTTATAGGCGGAGCCACATTCGGACTTGGCACAAGGATAGCCCAGGGGTGCACTACATGGCATTATTTAGGCGGCATTCCGGCAATGAGCCTTACATCCATAGTTGTGGCGCTTGTGAGTGTCCCTTTTGCATTTCTTGCGTTTATGTTTATGACAAAACTTGATGTTGCCGGTTATATGAAACACCATGAAAAACATGCAACGGTCAAACACTGTATTGGGCTTGAATATCCTAATGACACATTATGTTATGACCCGAAGTATAAACCCTATAAAGATCCCCTCCGGATAGTCCTGACAGCATTCCTGTTTTTGCTACTGGCGTCTGCCTTTTATACAGCATTTAAAGGAGAGTCTGCTGAAGGTATCGGGCGTCTGCCGTGGATAGAGATATTTCTAAAGACATTTGTTGGCTTTCTGCTCGGGTTCGGCATTGGAAAAACCGGCTTCGGGACAGAATGCGCTGTAATGGCGCCTCATTCCATTCATATGTCCCAAAAACATTTTGATTCCATGAAAGTGGCAAAGATAACACAGACCATGTTCACCGGGCTTATGCCTTTTACAGCATTGATGGTAGCCATAGTTATGTTCAATATAGCGATACTCGTAATGTGGATATTCTTCGGACGGGACATCCCTGTTGTAGTGGAAGCAGGCAGATATAAATATGGATTTCATTTAGGGCATCTTGTTGGTGGCCCGCTTCTTGGCATAGGCGCGGTACTTATGATAGGCTGTGAGGTAATGACTTATGCGAGGGCTTCAATGGGATATCTTACTGGGCTGGCTTCACTTCCTGGCTTCTTCTTCGGATATCTGCCGTTTACGCTATACAGGGAAAAGTTCGAGGAGATATTTTTCTCAAAAGGAATTATAGAAGCAAGAAACATGCTTGAGCTTCTGCCGGACAATCCGTATATCCGGTATGGTTTTGCATTCTGTTATACAGGAATCCTGATTTCGCTTCTTGTTTGGTCCATAAGAAAAGGCTCTCAAACGGTAAAGGTATCACCGAAAGAATATCTTACCGAATCTACTGACGAGATATTCCT
Source organism: Nitrospirota bacterium (assembly GCA_016208845.1). GTDB lineage: Bacteria > Nitrospirota > Thermodesulfovibrionia > UBA6902 > BMS3Bbin08 > JACQXH01. The sequence continues at coordinate 3,285 of JACQXH010000098.1, forward strand.
CAAAGGACTTGAAGCAGAAGAGTTAAAAGTCAAGAACTGAAAAGGAGGTTAAAGATGAAACGATATTTGATTTTATTGTTTGTACTGTTAATGCCCTTAAATGTCTTTAGAGAATTGACTATGCTTAGAAAGAATTACGGTGAGCCCGGCAGAGAGCAAAAATATTTCATGTACTTCTATCAGCCCGCCGACGTGAAAGATATGACGTTTATGGTCTATAAATTCCCTGCAAAAGACGACGACAGATGGCTTTTTGTGCCTGCTATCAATATGGTGAGAAGGATCGCGGCGCAGGATAAAAGCTCAAGTTTTGTCGGCTCTGACTTTACTTACGAGGATGTTTCGGGAAGAGACATTGAAGATGATAACCATGCACTTGCGAAGGAAGAAAAACTTGATGACAGGAGCTGCTATGTAATTAAGAGTGCTCCAAAGGCCCAGGATGTTGACTATTCATACAAACTATCATGGATTGACAAGAGCAGTTTTCTGCCGTTGAAAGAAGAGTATTATGACAAAAAAGGCGAACTCTACAGGGTCTTCAGCGCGGATGAAATTAAAGATGTGAAAGGTTTTCCTACTATCACAAAAAGAGCGATGAAGAATCTTCTGAGCGGTCACAGGACTGAGGTTACCTATACGAAAGCGGATTATAACATCGACATAGAGGACAGCCTCTTCAGCGAACGCTTCCTCAAACAGCCGCCAAGAAAGTGGATAGAGTGAAAAGACAGGTCGATACGACTCTTTCCCGAGGGGCAGGCCTGCCTGCCGGGCAGGCAGGGGTCAGGGGTCATGGGTCAGGAAAAAGCTGCCGAAAGATAGCGCACAGATCGCTTGGGATATGTGTTCTGTGCGCTGTGTTCTGCTCTCTGTGTTCTGCTTATGCAATTGCCTCGGATATGTCTCTGCACGGTTTTATTCAGGGCAATTATTCTGCAGACTCAGGCAGATCAAATCCTGACGGCGGAGATTTTAAGTTAGCCGAGGAAAGGCTGCAGATCAAGCTTGATGCAAATAAGGAACCGCTGCATTTCTTCCTGAAAACAGATGCCTTTTATGACCATGTTGATGAAGAATTTAAAGCAGAACTTAGAGAGGGATATATTGATTTTACTTCTTCCATGTGGGATGTGAGGATGGGCAGGCAGGTCATTACGTGGGGCCTGGGGGATTTAATTTTTATAAACGATGTATTTCCAAAAGACTTCGAGGCGTTCTTCTCAGGCAGGCCGATGGAGTATCTGAAAAAAGGCGTTGACGGTGTCAAAATTGGAATGTATCCGTCATTCGCCTCTGCCGAGTTGATTATCATCCCGTTCTTTGAACCGAACAACTACCCTGACCCGAAGAGATTCCACATGTTCGACCCGCTGCCGTCCATTGCAAACCGTGAGGAGAAAGAGCCGGCAGCAACCCCTGAAAATACTGAGATTGCATTAAGGGTATACCGCGATGTGGCAGGCTTTGATACGTCATTATATTTTTATCGAGGTTTTTTCAGGCAGCCTGCCATGCTCCCTGACAGCATGACCGCTCCAACCATAATAACGCTTTTTTATCCAAAACTCTCTGTTTATGGCGCAAGCCTTCAGGGCAGGGCGCTGGACGGAGTACTGAGCCTTGAAGCCGGATATTATGAATCAAGACAGGACACAAAAGGGACAGACCCGATGATCCCTAATTCTCAAATGAAGTTCCTGACAGGTTACCAGAGGCAGTTGTGGGAGGACTTTAATCTGGGCGTTCAATATTACGCGGAATATATGAAAAAATATTCTGAGTATAAAATAAATCTGCCGTCTGATTTTCCGCAGGAAAAAAGACTCTCTCAGCTTATGACTTTGAGGCTTACCCAGTTGTTAAGGCATCAGACATTGAGGCTTTCGTTCTTTTTATTTTACAGCCCCTCATACGGAGACCGCATGCTCAATCCGGAAATTAAATACAACTTTTCCGATAATATATGGGCCTCAGTGGGAGTAAACATGTTTGAAGGCGGAGCCGGGTGGAATCAATTCGGGCAGTTGGACAAGAATGATAATGCGTATGTGCAGATGAGATATGAGTTTTAAATTCAAAAAAAGAATTTAGCCACGGATTTGCACAGATAGAATAAAAATATAGGTCTTCTCCTGAAAAGGTGCAAAACAAATAGGTTGTCATTCCCGCGTAGGCGGGAATCCAGACTTCATTCCTGCCCATGATTACGACATTTGAGGGCAGGGTTCGAGGAACACGAAGACAAAAATACTGGATTCCGGCTTAATCCCGATGATTCTGGACGGAATGACAGCTTTATGGATATTTTCGGGGAGATGATATATGAGAGTATTTATTGCAACTAAATTGGATCAGTGATCCATCTGTGTTCCTCTGTGGCTGATTGCCGTTTTCAGATTATTCGTCAACAGATATTTTATCGGCCATCGAACGAGTTTTGCCTATCAGCATAAGCGCTTCTCTTGCTATCTTATCCGCATCAAGCCCTGCCATTTTTCTGAGCAGGCTCTGAGGCCCCTGTTCAATGAACGTATCAGGCAGTCCGAGCAATTTTATTTTCAAATCAGTGATGTTCATTGCAGAAAGCTGCTCCAGCACAGCGCTTCCAAATCCGCCAAGGACAGTGTTCTCTTCTACCGTGAGGACATATTTAATGTCCTTTACGAGACTGGCGATGAGAGGCGTATCTATGGGTTTTGCAAATCTTGCATTTACTACACATGCATTAATCCCCATATCGTCAAGCAGTTTACCGGCGTGCAAGGCAGGCTTAACAGCGGTCCCTATGGCGAGAATAAGGACATCACCGCCGGTTTTCAGTATCTCTGACTCTCCAATATTTATTTTTTTAAACTCTGTGCCATCAGGAATTTGTGACGCAGCTCCCCGGGGATATCTTATTGCGACCGGGCCGTTATAATGAACTGCGGTCTTAAGCATGTTCCCAAGCTCGGTCTCGTCCCTGGGCGCCATCACTACCATATTAGGTATGTGCCTCAAGTAAGACAGATCAAAGGCGCCGTTATGGGTCGGGCCGTCTTCTCCGACAATTCCGGCCCTGTCAATCGCAAATATCACAGGGAGCTTCTGAAGACAGACATCATGCACTATTTCATCATAGGCCCTCTGCAGAAATGTTGAGTAGACAGCTACCACAGGTTTAAGCCCTCGGGTCGCAAGGCCGGCCGCAAAGGTCACGGCATGCCCTTCCGCTATCCCTACATCATACAGCCTCGAAGGGAACGTCCTGGCAAATTCTGCGAGTCCGGTGCCTTCAGTCATGGCCGCTGTTATCGCAACTACGCGATTGTCTTCTTTTGCGAGCCTGACCAGACAGCTGCCGAATATCTCGCTGTATGTGGAATGGCCTGATGGCATCTGGCTGCCGGTCTCTATGTCAAAAGGCCCGATGCCATGAAAGATCCAGGGGCTCTTTTCAGCAGGGCCATATCCTTTCCCTTTTTTCGTTATTGTATGTATCAGGACAGGCCCGGGAAAGTCCTTGAACCTGTCGAGCGTCTCTATGAGTACATCGATTCTGTGTCCGTCAACAGGACCGACATACTCAAAACCTAATTCCTCAAATAACATTCCGGGAACAAAAAAGCCTTTAAAGGTGTCTTCAGCCCTCTGCGCCATCTTAAGGACAGGCTCTCCGACTTTAGGTATGCGCTCAAGAAAGTGTTTGGTCTCTTTTTTAAATTTAGTGTACAGGTCTCCTGTCATGATCCTGTTCAAGTATGCTGACAGGGCCCCGACATTGGGCGATATGGACATCTCGTTATCGTTTAAAATAACAATAAGGTCTTTCTGCAGATGACCTGCGTGGTTCAGGCCTTCGAAGGCCAGCCCTGCTGTCATAGCGCCGTCACCTATCACGGCGATTACCTTGAAGCTCTCTTTCTTCTGGTCCCTGCCTTCGATTATGCCGAGCGCCGCTGAAATAGAGGTGGAACTATGGCCTGTGCCAAAGGCATCATGAGGGCTTTCCTCGATCTTGGGAAAACCCGACAGCCCGCGGTATTGCCTGAGAGTGGAAAAGGCCCTGGCCCTTCCGGTAAGTATTTTGTGGGCATACGACTGGTGACCCACATCCCATATGATCTTATCCTGAGGAGAATTGAATACATAATGCAATGCGATCGTGAGGTCGATCACTCCGAGGTTTGATGCAAGATGCCCGCCGTTTATCGCAACCCGCTCAATTATCGCTTCCCTTAATTCTCTTGAGAGCTCTTTTAATTCAGGAGGGGTAAGTTTTTTTATGTCTTCAGGTTTTTTTATTTTTTCCAGCTGCATCTCAGTTCCTTCTTTTAAGGAGATATGTTGCTATTTCCCTTAAAGGCTCTGCTTTCGCGCCAAAACCTTTGAGCGCCTCAAGGGATTCCTCAACAAGCTGCTCAGCTTTTCTTATCGATTCTTCCATGCCATATACTGAAGGATATGTGTTCTTGCCCCTTGCGGTATCTGCCCCGGGCGATTTACCCAGCTCCTCCTGAGTCCCTATTATATCAAGAATGTCATCAATAATCTGGAAGGCAAGGCCGATGTTTGTCCCATACTTTGTCAGGGAATTTAAAACAGATGGCGGTGCCGCAGCCATAAGGGCCCCGATGCGGACAGATGCTTTTATAAGTGCGCCGGTTTTATGAGTATGGATATATAGCAAGTCTTTTTCTTTGATCCTTTTGCCTTCAAGCAGTATATCTGCTGCCTGGCCCCCGACCATGCCGTCTGCCCCGCAGGCCTGCGTCAACTCCACGATTATTTTGATCAGGATATCAGATTTTGCCGGGGAATTGCTTATTATTCCAAAGGCCTCTGTAAGAAGGGCGTCACCGGCAAGTATTGCCATGCCTTCGCCGAATACTCTGTGACTGGTCGGCTTGTTCCTCCTGAAATTATCATCATCCATGGCAGGCAGGTCGTCATGGATAAGCGAATACGTATGTATTAACTCAAGGGAAGCGGCCACCGGCAGAATGCTCTTTGATCTGCCTCCTGCGGCCTCATAACTTGCGATAGCAAGTATCGGCCTCAGCCTCTTGCCGCCGGCAAGCAAAGAGTATCCCATTGCTTTATACAGCCGGCTGGCCTGCGGTGGATTTGATTTCAATGCGGATAGGTATTCCTTGAGGAAACCATCCACAATTCTTTGTTTTTGCTTTAGATAAACCTTTAATTCCATATTAATGATAAGTTCTAATCCGGGAAAAGTAATATCAAGAATTTACCACAGACTTGTCCGCCTGAGGCGGAGGGCACAGAGAACTGCACACAAAATTGACTTTTATTCTTTTATTATTTATGTCTTTCTCAGTGGACTCTGCGGTTTAATGCATTATCTGTGTCTAAATGCGCGCAAAGAGCAACAAACATATTCTTGCTTTTTGGCATTGATTAGTCAAGTGGTCTCAGAAAGTGCATTTAGCCACGGATCAGCACGGATGAAAACAGAGCTGTATGCCTGAGGCATGTAAACCTGACTGCGGTGGAAGCTAACCACTAAAAGACAAAAACAAGTTTAGCCACGGAAAAACCCGCCTATCCACCAGGGCGGACAAGCCGGCCGGGCAGGCACAGATCTGCCTATCGGCAGGCTTAGATGACCTCTGGAAGAATAGTAAAAACAATTTAACCACGGATGAACACAGATGAAAACAGATGCATGCAAGACTGACGGAAGGGAGAATTAAAGAAAAATTGTAAATTGGAAATTGCAGTTTGTAAATTTCAAATTTACAGCCTTGGCGGGGCGGGCAGGGAAGGGTAATAAATATCGTAAAGGCTGTCAAGCGGGCTTTTGGGGGTGTTCTACATGTCTCTTATAACATGAATATATATTATTCTCCAGCCTCTATCAATCCTGATATTTCTCTTAGTATCTGATCAAATGCAGGTTTTTGGGCAGGCAATATTTTTTCAGGTGAATGCTTATGTTCAGGATAAGTAGACACTTTTTTTGCTTGCGGGTCCAACGCATTGTCATACCGGAAGATCAGGACATCATCCTTTGTCAAATAGCTGTACCCATATTTCAAGATATTAACATCTTCAGATTTAAAGACAATAAATTCCTTTAAATGCAATTTTGAACCGTTGATGAATGTAAGTATTCCTGTTAAATATGCGGAGTTTGGAGGACGTTCTTCAAATGACAGGTTCTGAGACTCCAAATAAGGGTTTGCTGCAAATATATTAAGAAGCTCATTAAGATAATCCTTTATTTGCATATCTCGACTGATTCAAGTTCCTTAAGTTCAGCTTCAATATGCCGTGATATTTCTATCTCGCCTTCAAGTTCGATAAGCTGCATGTCATTGGCTTCAGTATGTTCAACTTCGCCCTTTAAGAGCTTATTGACATCAACGTCCAGACTCTCTGCCATTTTGGCAATCTTTTCTCTGGTTATTATGAGGGTCTCCATAAGAATACGCTTTTCTCTATCCAGGGCGTTCTTTAAAAGGGGAATAACTATATCAGGGGAATTGCTTTTTAAAGATATTGTCTGCATATTCAACACCTCCTCTTGCTGCAAATATTTTACCATATAAAACTTCTATTTATTCTATTATGAAAGATAATTTTATTTTCTATCAAAATATTCCAAAAAAATTACTAAAAATCCAGCGGGCTCTTCAGCTTTCTGTAATCCGCGTAACCCGGAAAATGCATTTCAAGAGACCACAGAGAACATAAAGAGCATTTAGCCACAGATTAACACAGATGAACCCGCCTATCCACCAGGGCGGACAAGCCGGACGGGCAGGCACGATGCCTGACGGCAGGGTGCAAAACGAATTGAAAGTACGGGAAGGGAATAAGTCTGAACGGGTTATAAAGCAACAGATTTGTTGTAAAGACTGTCAAGCGGGCTTTTGGGGGCGTTCGACATGTCCCTTAAAACGTGAGTATATATCATGGTGGTCTCGACATTCTTGTGGCCCAGCAGTTCCTGCACCTCCCGGATATTGACCCCGTTCATTAATAAATGTGTGGCAAAACTGTGCCTTAGGGTATGCACTGATGCATGTTTAGGGATGCCTGCCTTCATGACGGCGTTTTTTACGGCGGTCTGAATCGCCTTATCGCTTATATGATGCCGTGCTATCCTGCCGCTTCGTGGATCTACAGAGAGTTTGGCAGAGGGGAAGACATACTGCCAGGCCCATTCTCTCCCTGCTTTCGGATACTTGCGCCTTAAGGCATCGGGAAGCAGCACTTCTCCATATCCGGCTGAAAGGTCTTTATCATGCAGCTCTTTCACACGGCTCAGGTGCTCTTGCAGCCGCTGCCTGACAGCAGACGGAAGAACTGTAGAACGGTCTTTGTCGCCTTTTCCGCTTCTGACGAAAACAGTATTTGAATCAAAATCAATATCCTTCACCCTCAGGCGGGCCAGCTCCATGAGACGAAGGCCGGCGCCATAGATCAATTCGGCAATTAACCGGCTCCTGCCGGTCATCTGGTCAAAGAGCCTTTCTATTTCCTCAACTGAAAACACGACCGGCAGTTTCTGCCCGCGCTTTGCGCGCACCGTGCTGCCCAGGTCGCTGGTATCTTTGCTGAGCACATTGCGGAAAAGGAACAGAAGCGCATTGAACGCCTGATTTTGCGTGGACGAAGAAACCCTTTGCTTCAGGGCGAGGTGGCTCAGGAAGTTCCTGAAGTCCTCTGTTGACAGATCGGCGATCTTTCTCTTATCTGACCCAAGGGCATATGAGAAGAATCTCTCTATCCACTGAAGGTACGTCCGTTCTGTGCTGTAGGAATAATGTTTAAGCCTGATCAGTCGCCTGGTCTCCTTGATTGTCCCGGGAATATTTGATGGGACAATGCCAGCCGGTGCCTTGCCTGTTGCGCCAAGAAAGTGGAAATAATAAAGTCTTATCGCATCGTCGGCCTGACGATGCTGCCATTCGAGGATGCGCTTGTCTGATCTCAGGCTTTCAAGAAACTCCAGGACTGCCGGCTCCCTGAACTCTGCAGCTGACACATCGCGCTTTCTTGCATAGTCAAGAAATCTGCTTACCCAATACGCATAAAAGGGCGCATTTTTTTCCGGCACGAGCTTCTTGTCAAGGAGATAGCCCTGAAACTCAGGCAGCACTTTATCGGCATAATTAGACATATTTATCTTACTATACGACTATCGTATAGTAGCCATATTATCATAAATTAAGATATATCTCAAATAAATATCTGTTAATTTACATATAATTTTTCTCTTGAAAAAGTGTATTTAATGTGATATATATTAGCATGTCGGTATAAACCAGAAATTCTGATATTAAATGTTATACGTTTAGGATGGATACGGCATGAGATATAGTTTCATACTATTAATGTTCATTGGACTATTATTTATTGGATGTGCTTCGACGGCACCGCTGCCAACTACTCTGAATATTGTTCCCCCTTCATCTGATGTTCCCTCCGAAATAGCAGCATTTTCTGGAAAATGGGAAGGAAGATTTTATGGTGGAGTTGATATTGCTCTGGTTGTCGAAAAAGTTAATGTAGAGAATGCAGATATTATTGTTAGCATGGGTGGCATTGCAGGATGGTATCAGTATATGAAAGCCAAAGTTATTTCTGGACCTGCGCTCTATGCCGTTTCAACCGGAGGGAATACAATCACTTTCAGCATGAAAAGCAATAATGAACTCTATATCGTGACTGAAGAAAAAGTAACTGGTTCAAAATCAAAAGGGGAATTATCCCGATCAAAATAGTAATGAAAGGGCTTATGAAATGGATATAAGTTTAAAAACAATATTGATACTCTTTATTAGCTTGAACGTGATTGGCTGCATGTCGGCTCCGCTACCACGAGATGTTACTATTATTCCACCGTCTCCGGATGTTCCACCTAATGTTTCCGCATTTTCTGGAAGTTGGCAAGGCAAGTGGGGAGGCAGTCTTGACGGGAAGCTTATTGTAGAACGCATTGATTCTAAAACTGCTGACATAATAATTAGTTGGGGGGCGATGTCCGGTGTTGATAGGGGCTATTTAAAAGCAAAAGTTCCTGTACTCTCTGGCCCGACGTTGGAATACGAAGATAATATAAACAAGTGGACATTCCGAATGAATAATAATCTTAGAAGTATCGAAGGCGAGATTTTAGAGAAAGCCGTCAGTTCAAAGATGACTGTTACGATGGAGAAGATTAAAAATTAAAATTACGTATAACAAGTCGTTGGACATGAATGCAGACCACAGGCCACTTTTACAGACTGATTATGACTTATGGTATTCAAGATGGTTTCTTGCTCTTCTAAGTCATTCGGTGGTCTGCATCAGTCAACTTTACGTTATCAATTACAAAGAATGACTATTGAGCGATAGATATCGTTAGGCCATATTGAACTATAAAATTATAGACATTAAATGATTATATCAATCGGTATTATTTTAATTGTTTTCGGGATAGTGTGTATTCTTTGGGGTGACAA
>JACQXH010000099.1 GCA_016208845.1 Nitrospirota bacterium
AGATCTCGGGGAAAATCAGGTGGGGCTATCTGATCTTTTTTGTGACGAACCGGTGCAATGCCAAATGCAGACATTGCTTCTACTGGAAAAATCTGAATAAAAAAGAGGAGCTAAGTTTAGATGAGATAGAAAATATCTCAAAAAAACTTGGTACGGTCCAGGTTCTTCTTTTGTCCGGCGGCGAACCTGTATTAAGGGATGATCTCCCTGAAATCATCTCCATGTTCATCAAAAATAACGGCTCGAAAGTCGTTTCCATCCCTACAAACGCCTTATTGCCCGAAGAAGTTGAGCGTGTAGTGGAGAGATTGGCAACACACTTTACGGATATAACCTTCTCAATAAATCCTTCCATTGATGAATAAAATAAAAAAAATGATGAGATAAGAGGGATCAAAGGCGCCTTTGATAAAGCCGTAGAAACCTTAAAAAGACTTGAAAAGCTCAGAGAAAAACACGGTAACATTGAATTGGTTGTCAATACGACCGTCTCCGCCCTTAACTATAAAGATATAGATGAGATGATAGAATATTTCAGGCAATTTAACCTCACTTACCATAACTTTGAGCTGCTCAGAGGAAGCCCGAAGGAAAAGAACCTGACCCTTCCGCCCCTGTCAGAGGTCAAAAAGATACATTCCAAGGCCATCCGCGCGAGGAACTACTATATTGAAAGGATGAAACTGGGTCTTCTCGAAAAGATATCGGTGCTCGGAATTACGAAATACACTCAGTCTTTAAAGGAGCGTGTCCTGGACTCCGGAGATTTTCCCTTTATCTGTTCGGCAGGCAAAAACATTATAGTCCTTGAACCGGACGGTCAGGTCAAATTATGCGAACTTCTGCCGTCTGTAGGAAATTTAAAAGAATATAATTATGATATTGAAGTTCTGCTTAAGAATGACAGGACAAAACGGCAGATGGCTGAGATAGCAGACCATTGCAGATGCACGCATGTCTGTTTTATCAATATGTCTGTAGCCAATGATATAAAAACCCCTTTCAAGTTGCCTTATTATTTTCTAAAATGGAAAAAATAGAAATAAGCTTAATAATCCCTACATATAACAGAAAAGAAGTTCTGCTTAAAACGCTTCGGGCCTTAAATGCTCAATCCTATGACCTGGGTAAGGTTGAGGTGCTTGTCATCGATGACTGCTCCCCGATAAATCCGGAAGAGGCGATATTGAACCTTAAGACAAAATACAGGCTGCGTTTTTTCAGGGAAGAGAAAAATATCGGGCAGGGGAGGATCAGGAATATCGGGATAAGGCTGGCTCAGGGTGAATATGTTTTTTTCATCGGCGATGACACCATCCCGAAAGAAACCTTGCTGGAAGAGCATATGGCTCTCCATAAGAAATTTGACGGAATAGCGGTTCTGGGCAGGGTATTATGGTCTCCCGAACTCCGGAATGATTTCATGGATTACATAGAGAAAATACAGTTTCATTATCACAATATAAAAGACCCCGAAAACGTGAAATTCCATTTCTATACGTCAAATATTTCCCTGGGGAAGAAGTGGTTTGAAAGTGAGCATTACAGCGACAAATTCAGGAACTACGGGCTGGAAGATATCGAACTGGGCTACAGGCTTGAAAAAAAGGGCTTGAGGGTAGTTTATAATCCTGAAGCGGTAGTGTTCCATTACCATCCCTATTCTTTTGAGCAGTTCTGCGCAAGGATGAGGAACGTCGGGAAGTCCGCGGTCATATTTGCAGGCCTGCATCCTGAATTAAAAAGAAGGTACGTTCCGCCTCTCCGGGGCCTTTTGAAGGCCGGCAGTTTTATCCTTTCACGCGATTTGTTCAAACTCATCAATATAAAAATCTACTGGTTCTCAAATTTTGTTTTCAATTACCTGGAAGGCATTGATGAGGAAATCAGGGGTACGGGAAAAAGATAAGGCTTGCCGGCAGCCCTCCGGCATTTAAGGCTTTTCTTGTTTTTGATTTATTTGCTATACTTTACAGATAAAACGATGAACAAAAATACTTCCTCCATCTCATTGTCCGTTCTGATCCCGGTATACAATTCTGACAAGACCATCGGCAGGCTGGTGGAGGAGCTTATCGGGATTTTAGGGCCCATTTTCAATCTTGAAATAGTCCTCGTCAATGATAATTCGGTTGATAGTTCGGAAAAGATATGCATATCTTTATTCGAGAAACATAAAAAGATCGTGAAATTTTATTCTTTGTCCAAAAATGTCGGAGAGCATAATGCGGTAATGGCCGGACTGAACAGGACTACCGGTGATTACGTTGTTATTATGGACGATGATTTTCAGAACCCGATAAAAGAGGCTGTAAAACTTGTTAACGCCGCTTTAAGTAATGAATATGATGTGGTCTATTCTTATTATGAAGAGAAAAAACATTCTTTTTTTAGAAATTTCGGGAGCTGGTTCAACAATAAGGTCGCTAATTTCATGCTTCAGAAGCCAAAAGACCTGTATCTCTCAAGCTTTAAGGTCTTAAATAAGTTCCTTGTAAATGAAATCATCAAGTATCAGGCTCCTTTCCCCTACATTGACGGATTAATATTGCAGATCACAAACAAGATCGGGAAAGTTAAAGTAGAGCATTCTGAGCGCCTGGAAGGTCATTCTGGCTATACCGTTAAAAAGCTGATCTCATTATGGCTGAATATGTTCACTAATTTTTCCGTTTTACCACTGAGAATTTCAATTGTTTTAGGTCTTATTTTTGCTTTAGTCGGTTTCATACTCGGTGTCTCCACAGCCATAGAAAAATTCTTCAATCCGGACATGCCGGTTGGTTTTACTAGCATGTTTGTAACGATATCGATCTTCGGGGGTATACAATTAATAATGCTTGGCATGGCCGGCGAATATATCGGAAGGATATTTCTTTCCATAAATAAGAAACCTCAATACACCATTAAAAAAACATTTGAATACCATAATGATTAAAGTGTTGCCCAAGCCGGAAAAATTCCGGGACAAAAAAGTAATTATAACCGGCGGGCTGGGCTTTATCGGATCGAACCTGGCGCACCGCCTTGTCGGTTACGGCGCAGAGGTTTTAGTCGTTGATTCACTTATACCGGAATATGGGGGCAATTTATTTAATGTCAGAGATATAGAAAAAAAGATTGATATAAATATTGCAGATGTCCGTGATGTACATAGCATGCGGTACCTTGTTCAGGGGAAAGACTACCTGTTTAATCTGGCAGGACAGACAAGTCATGCCGATTCAATGAATGACCCTTATACAGACCTGGATATCAATTGCCGGGCACAACTTTCCATACTGGAGACCTGCCGTCACTATAACCCCTCAATAAAAATTGTATTTGCAGGTACCCGGCAGGTATACGGAGCTCCTGATTATCTGCCCGTTGATGAGCGCCACCTGCTCCATCCCACAGATGTGAACGGGATCAACAAGATGGCGGGTGAATGGTATCACATCCTTTATAACAACGTGTATGGAATAAGATCGTGTTCGCTGCGGCTTACCAATACTTATGGCCCCCGTATGCGGGTGAAGGACTCCCGGCAGACCTTTTTGGGTATCTGGATAAAACAAATCATCACCGGAGAAGAAATCAGGGTGTTCGGCGATGGAAAGCAGTTGCGGGATTTCAATTATGTAGATGATGTAATAAATGCCCTCTTGATATCGGCAGCAAGTGATGAAGCTAATGGTAAAATTTTCAACTTGGGTTTTAATGATCCGGTCAGCCTGAAAGATTTAGCTGAACTGCTAATCAGAATTAACAGGGCCGGAGCCTTTTCCATCATTCCCTTCCCCCCTGAACGGAAAAGATAGATATCGGGGACTATTACGGGGATTTCGGAAAAATACATTCAACGCTTGGATGGGAGCCGGAGATTTCACTAGCAGAAGGCTTATCCCTTACTTTGGAATATTACAAAAAGCATGGCCAATATTATTGGGACAATTGAAATTCATTCTGGCTCTTCAGCTTAATATTCCCTGTGAAGCAAAATTGTGCAATGTTTTGAATTTCAGATACAGCTCAAACCGGCAATAGCCATGTTGGAGAAAATATAAAATGCCGATAAACGTCTGGAACTATTTAAGGGAATATGAAAACGAGAAGCACGAGATTCATGCCGCCATTGAAAAAGTATTGAGCTCCGGGCATCTGATACTCGGTGAAAGTGTAAGACAGTTTGAGGAAGCGTTCGCAGGGTATTGCGGAGTGAAATACGGTATTGGTGTCAACAGCGGTACAGATGCACTCTTTCTTGGATTGAAGGCCCTGGGCGTCGGTGCGGGCGACGAAGTGATCACGGTAGCAAATACAGCCGTACCGACAGTTTCGGCCATTGTCTCAAGCGGAGCCACCCCCCGTTTTGTCGATATTGATCCCGTGACTTATCTCATGGATACTGCACTGATAGAAAGAGCTATAAATAAAAAGACAAAATGTATTCTGCCGGTTCATCTTTACGGCCAGTGTGTCAATATGGATGATGTAAGGCGGATCGCCGGCACCCATGGATTGAGCATCATTGAAGATTGCGCCCAGAACCACGGAGCGTCATTCAGCGGCAGGAAAGCCGGCTCAATGTCCGACCTTGCGGCTTTCTCTTTCTACCCTACAAAAGTTCTCGGCGGATTTGGAGACGGGGGAATGATAGTGACAGACGATGAAGGTCATTATAACAGGATCCGGCGGCTTCGGTTTTATGGCATGGATAAAGCCTATTATTCAGTGGAACACGGCTACAATTCCAGACTTGACGAACTGCATGCTGAGATCCTTTTGCGTAAAATGTCCCATCTTGATAAATACATTGCGCGGAGAAAAGAACTGGCCCGAAGGTATGAGCAGTCGTTGTCAGGCACAAGCCTTTCTCTGCCCAGGACAATGCAAGGCAATGAACATGTATATTATTTATATGTATGCCGGCACCCCAGGAGAGACAATATCATCACCCTTCTGCGGACCAAAGATATCTTTGTCAACATAAGCTATCCATTTCCTGTTCATACCATGACAGCTTATCAATACCTGGGCTGCAAATCCGGAGATCTGCCGCATACGGAAAAAGCCGCCAATGAAATATTCTCTTTGCCGATGTACCCTTCATTGACAAATGAAGAACAGGGAACAGTTATCGCTGCCATACATGATAGTCTGGAAGCTATCCAATAAGGTCACCCATGAAGAAGAAGAATATTATTATTTTAATTATTCTTGCCATAATTACTGCTATTTATTACTGCCCGATAATCAATTGGCCCTTGGGCCCGCTTGATGAAGCATTTATACTGGTTGGCGCAGATAAAATACTCAATGGGCAAATTCCACACAAGGATTTCTCTTCAGAATATCCACCCGGGCAGATCAGTACGCTTGCAGTTCTTTTTAAGTTCTTTGGCGTAACCGTCATGATTGAAAGAGTATATGACCTGATAATAAGATCATTTCTCTCACTGTCTGTTTTTCTGATGATAAGATTCCTGGCTTCGAATGGAACTGCACTTGCCGGCTGGGTAATGTCCCTTATCTGGCTTCAACACAGCAGTCTGCCGGCATATCCGGTATATCCCTCTGTTTTATTCATATTTATCAGCATCTATTTTTTATTGCTTCATATGAAGGAGCAAAAGGATTATTATGTTTTCTTAAGCGCTTTACTGATTGTACTGTCCATTCTCTTCAGACATGACCTGGGTGGATATGCCGCTGTATCTATAACTATTGTTCTGATATCAAGAAGAATAGCCGGAGTACAATCATGGACCCCTTTAATTATATTCATTGCTGGCGTAGTGCTGGCAGGGCTGCCTGTAATAATCTATTTTTTTATGAACTCGGCTTTAGGCTATTTATATAATGATCTGATCCTGTTGCCATTGTCTATGGCCAAGTACCAGGTATTCCCTTATCCTTCCCTGTCAAAATGGAATCTCCCTTTTTATGTGTTTCCATTCGTTGTTCTGACGGGCGCCGTTTCCTCGATATTTATGATTATTCGCAAAAAAGATGATACGACAGCTTATGCGATACTTATTATTTCGCTCATTGGCACATTATTCCTTAATCAGGCAAGATGGCGTTCAGATATTCCCCATCTGATCCCGGTAGCCCTAACCGGCATTTTGCTGGCCCCTATTTTACTCTTTGCATTGACAAAAAGACTCTCACTGAACACATGGCCTTTTCGTGTTGTATTTGCGTTGTTTATTATCTTTTTCGGTATTACGTTATATAGCCCTATAACGCTTATAAAGAGGCGTCTGTCAATACCAAATGACTATATCGTGAAAAACGTCAATCCTGACTATGAGCGGGTTAAACACCTTGGTATTCGGGAAGATATTCGGGATACGGTAGAATTTATAAAGAAAAACACCTCAAAAAATGATTACATATATGTTGGCGTAATAAATCATGATAAGTTTAATTTCAACGAACCCATAATTTATTTTCTTTCAGAGAGAGACAGTGCTTCAAGATACTATATTCTTAATACAGGCTTTCAAACGACAGCAGAAGTACAGGAAGAGATGGTCAATGAATTCAAAAGAAGGCCTCCCCGACTGGCTCTCTTATTGACGCGATTTCGGGATGAGCCGAATGCAAGCAGGATTGATACTAAAGCAGACATCCTTGATAATTATATTTCTTCCAATTATGAACTGAGAGAGACATATGGTATTTACGAGATATGGATGAAAAGATCATAACCGTTAATTTAAATTGATAATATCAAACGACTAATAATGAGAAAGAACATGATCACCTTAATTAACCATCAGGGCCTCAAATTAGTAAAAGGCATACAGATACAGACCCCTGCCCCTCCTCTCGGGCTTGCTTATATAGGCGCCTATTTGAAACACCATGGATATGCTTATACAGCAATAGATGCCTGCGGTGAGGCCCTGGATCAAATATATGACTATAAGGCAGGCGGGCAATTAAAAATCCAGGGATACACATTGCCTCAAATACTCGAAAGATTGCCCGGAAATACCAGGATTATCGGGCTTACCTGTTCATTCTCTCATTGCTGGCCCCTTGTTGAAGAAATTGCCTCAGCAGCACGAAAAAAACTGCCTGGAGCGGTAATTGCAGCTGGCGGCGAACATCCTTCAGCAATGCCGGAACATGTTTTAAAAAATAGGATTATTGATGTTGCGGTCAGGGGTGAAGGCGAAGAGACTTTTCTGGAGTTGATAAGGAAGATTGAAAACAGCCAGTCATGGGATGCGATCGACGGAATTGCATTCCTGAACAGAGAAGGACAACTCGTCATTAATAAACCCAGAGAAAGGATCAAGGATATAAACAATATCCCTTGTCCTGACTGGGACAGCTGGTGCATTGAGAAATATATTGAACACCAGCAGGTCTCAGGGATCAATCTTGGAAGGTCCATGCCTATATTAGGGAGCAGGGGGTGCCCATATGCCTGCACATTCTGCTCCAGTGAACGCATGTGGACCAGACGTTATATTATGAGAGACGGAAAAGCCATCGTAGATGAAATGGAACAGATGAAAAACAAATATAATGTCACGGGATTCTCATTTTTTGATTCGACCTTTATTATTAACCGCAGCAAGATGCTTGGCTTTTGCAAAGAGCTTATAAATAGAAAGCTTGATGTTTCGTACCAGCTTCCTGCCGGCACGCGCTGTGAGGTATTCGATGACGAACTGGCATTAAATCTGGAAAAGTCAGGGCTGAAGAACTTCAGCTTTGCCCCTGAATCCGGATCTGATTTAATACGCAAGGCCGTTAACAAACAGATTGGTCTTGATACTTTTTTTAATGCCGTAAAAGCTGTCAAAAAGACAAAAATGACAGTCGGCTGCTTTATTGTCATTGGTTTTCCTGAAGACAATAAACATACTCTCAGGCAGACGCTGTCTCTTGTTAGAAAGCTGGCTTTAATGGGTCTGGATGATGTCACGGTTTCCAAGTTTACACCTTATCCCGGTTCGGTCTATTTTGACGCCTTGCTGGAAAAAGGTTATATAAGCGAGCAGCTCAACGAACTGCAAAATATAATACATTTTTACAGCAGCGGCGGGATCTCGTATTCCCGGTCCTTAACGGACAAACAGATTTACCGCTGGATGAATTGGCTGTATATTAATTTCTATGTAATCAGTTTTATTGTCAGGCCGTGGAAATTTATAAATAATTTCCGGGAATATTTTTCAAAAGGCGTTGAAAGAACACGGTACATGCGTTTTTTCTCTGAAATTTTTGTTAATCGCAAAAAATGGAAAAAAAAAGCATCTAAAGTTGTGACTTAACCATAAGATGGCCGGCTCGTAACGGATTTACCGTTTACATCTTGACTCTGTCTCCTGTTTGAAGCTATACTTTAATCACCCTGGGGGAGGCGATGATCCGCCTGAGAGTCCCGACTATTCGGGAGACCCCTTGAACCTGAACCGGATAATGCCGGCGTAGGAAAAGGAGGATGCCGTATCTTTCAGGGATACGGTTTTTTATTTTTGATGCATTCCTCACAGATCAGTTCTTCGAAGCCGGATAAGATTCTGCTAAGGG
>JACQXH010000100.1 GCA_016208845.1 Nitrospirota bacterium
ATTGCTGAATATCTGGCAGGCAGAGAGCAGAATAAAGAAACCTCTGCTCCTGATAAAGAACCTGTGAATAATAATGAGCCGCCTGAAAAGCTGGAGAAGCATGATGTCTTTGATTTCAGGAAAGTAAGAATTGAGCAATTTATAAAACCTGAAGTTTGCGCTGAATGTCATCCGGAGATATTCAGACAGTGGAACGGCTCTATGCACAGCAAGGCCTTTATCGATCCCCTCTGGCGCAGCGCCACGAAATTATTTATCAAAGATGCAAAAACGAGTGAACAAATAATGGAGATGAAGGCGTGCGTAAAATGCCATACCCCGCTTGGCTTCCGTTCGAAAGCCATTGCTTCTCCGGCAGATGATTATGACAAATTGTCAGAAATTCCGGCTCAGGGGATCTTCTGCAACTGGTGCCATAATATAAGCGAGGTCAAACACCTTGGAGATTCAGGGTATGAGGTGGAGCCGGGTGAAGGCGAAGATGATCCATCAACCATGCTCGGCCCGTTTAAAGATGCTGAATCGCCATATCATCCGACAAAATATTCCGAGCTGCACACAAAGTCTGATTTCTGCGGACTTTGCCACAATGTTTCACATGCGGGTAATCACATGCCTATCGAACAAACATATAATGAGTGGAAGAATAGTCCTTACAACACAGGTAAGCCTGAGACCACAGTGCACTGTCAGGACTGCCACATGAGGCAAAAGCCCGGAATTCCCTCGACAGGCAAGACAAAACGGCCTGATAATCCGGGCAAGGCATGTGAAATGGGCCCTGTAAGGCCGCACATCTGGACGCATTATTTTGTCGGCGCAAATGCGGTAGTTACAAAAATACTTGGCAGCGAAATGCATGCACAGATGGCAATAGAGCGCCTCCGGAATGCAGCAGATGTGGAACTTATAAAAAACGGTTCTTATGAAAAGAATGAACTCGCCCATATCAGAGTAAAGGTCATTAATTCAGGCGCAGGCCATTATCTTCCGACAGGCATTACAGAGGTAAGGCAGATGTGGCTTAATGTGGAGATAACCGATGTAAGGGGAAAGGTATTATTGAGATCCGGAGGTGTTGATGAAAAAGGCAATATTGATAAGGATGCAGTGGTTTACCATACAAAGCTCGGCAATGAACAGGGTGAAGTCCTGAATGTTGCGCTCGCAGACAGGGTGCTTTTTGACCACAGGATCCCTCCTAAAGGCTATGTGATCGAAAGCTATGCCTTTTATATACCGGATGATGCTGTCGCACCATTAAGGGTTGAAGTTAATCTGAAGTACAGGAGCGCTTCTCAGGAGCTTGCAGGTTTATTGCTTGGACAAAAAGCGCCGGAAATCCCGGTTATCAACATGGCAGGGGTTGTTGATAAAATAGATTTTTGAGTTTATCGGACTTAATATAATACAAACGCAAAAAGTTTTGTTACACTTTCAAAATCTCCCCTATTCAATTTTAAAAGCCCTGAGATTCACGTGGTTTATATAAATAGATTTTCTGAGTTAACTTCACAGCATAAAATATTTTTAAGCATTATGATCAAAATAAATAACATAGATTAAATAAAGTCTCAGTGAAAAGAGCGATAATGGAAACTTTGATCATTGACTTATTCGATGCTGTGTTTTATAGTTTCAAGTTATGGATATTCAGTCTATGACCGGTTACGGAAGCGGTGAAGCCGGCGGTTTTAAAGTTGAGGTGCGGTCTACTAACCACAAAGGTCTTCATATTCAGCTCAGCCTGCCGCCGTACCTTTATTTTTATGAGCCTGAGATAAGAAATCTGGTGAAAGAGCGGTTTCAGCGAGGCTACATAGAGATCTTTTTTTCAAGATCCAGAGATGAAAATCTGAATGTAAAATTAAACAGGCCCCTTGCCATAGAATATTATAAGGCCCTTGTCTCCCTGAAGAATGAATTGTCTATTCAGGATAATGTAGGGATGCATGTTTTGGCTATGCAGAAAGATATTTTCATACTGGATGAACCCGGGCTTGAGATCCCTGTTTTTCGCGAAGCGCTTGTTGCGGCCATTGAACAGCTTAGAAAGATGCGTGCCAGAGAAGGCAAAGAACTTGCGGAAGACATAGTTTCCCGTATGCAATTTTTAATTGACAATGTAAGCCGGATTGAGGGACTTAGGGAGCAGTTTACAGAAAATGCAAGGGCTGCGCTTGCCGAAAAGATGAGGAGCATCCTCTCAAATGTAACCGTGGACGAGTCCCGGCTTATTCAGGAAATTGCATTTATGGTGGAAAGGTCTGATATCACAGAGGAGCTTGTGCGCACCAAGAGCCACTTGAAGCATATGAATAAAGTATTAAGCGAAGGAGACGCTATAAGCAAGAAATTAGGTTTTCTTGCCCAGCACGTAAATATCGTCTTTAATAGTGAATATGAAATGCGAGCTCGAGAAGATGAGGGAACAGATACAGAACCTGCAATAAAGTTCAAAATTTAAAGTGCAAAACCTGCCTGCCGGCAGGTAGGTGCAAAATTAAGGGGTTTTTATCTGTCTTAATTTTTAATTGATTTTTTCCGCGATTTTGATATTTGATTTTTGATGTTTGATTTTATTATTTTCAATTAGGCCGCTTTATAATGAAAAAGACCAATACAGGCTTAAGCCTGATCAATATAGGCTTTGGTAACGTTGTTGCAGCGAACAGGATCATCGCTGTTGTTGCACCTGAGTCCTCTCCGGTAAGGCGAATAAGGGAAGAGGCCGGGCAGAGGGGAAAGCTGGTTGATGCGACCCAGGGACGCAAGACAAGGGCGCTTATTGTTACTGACAGCGATCATATAATATTGTCGGCCCTTCAGGTTGAAACCATCACGCAAAGATTCAGGTCATAGGAAACATCAATAATGAAAAAAATTGAAAGGCATTCAGGCAGAGGGGAATTATTTATAGTTTCGGCGCCGTCGGGCGCCGGCAAGACCACTATTTGCAGGAAACTGATGAAGATTGTTCCCCGTCTGAAGCATTCTGTCTCTTACACCACAAGGGCTCCCAGGGAAGGAGAAGTAAACAATGTCCACTACACTTTTATAAGTGAAAAAAAATTTAAATCAATGATAGCGCGCGGGGAGTTTGCCGAATGGGCGGTCGTTCACGGCAATCTGTACGGTACCTCCGTAAAGAGGCTTAAAGAATTAAACTCGAAAGGTTATGATATAATTCTAGATGTAGACACTCAGGGCGCTGCGCAGATGCGGCGGGTATTCAGGGAAGCTGTTTTTATATTCATACTGCCTCCTTCAATGAGGATATTAGAGAAGAGGCTGAGGTCGAGGATGTCGGAATCAGAGGCAGAGGTAAAAATACGCCTTGAAAGGGCGATGGGTGAGATCTTAAATTATAAAAATTATGATTATATAATAATTAACGATGATTTGAAAAAAGCTGTGAAGGAAATGGTGAGCATAATAACAGCAGGGAGATTAAGAACGAGCAGGGTCAACTCACCGATAATAAAAAACATAAATTCTAAGGGAGGATGAAATGGATTTGATTTGCTTGCCTGTCGAAGTTGACAAGAAAAAATTTGATGGTCGTTACCGGCTTGTGGTTGCAGCCTCCAGGAGGGCCAGAGCGCTTTATCAGGGTGCTACGCCTACCATAGCCAGCAAAGCTAAAAAACTGACAACGCTTGCTCTTGAAGAGGTGATCTCAGATAAAGTGCAGGTGCTTACAGGCGAGGCAGCGGTAAAAGCCAGAGCAGAAGCAATGAAGCTTACTTCTGAGAGCATGATGGACGAGGCCAAGCAAAAAGAGGCCATCCCTGAAGACCTGACAGAGATTGAAAAAGACCTCAAGGTCTATCTGAAGAAGAAGAGTGAAAGGGAGAGCAAGCAGTCTGCAGACGCGTTCTTTTCTGAAGAAGGCTCAGAATAGTGCTTAAAGGCAAAAGAATTCTCCTCGGAGTTACCGGCAGTATTGCTGCATATAAATCTGTAGAGATAGTAAGAAGATTAGTAGAGGGAAAGGCAGATGTTACGGTCATTATGACGGAAGCGGCATGCCGGTTTGTCCAGCCGCTTACCTTTGAGTCTGTATCCGGAAACCCTGTTTTTGTAAATCCATTTGAAGGCTATTTTAAGCATATCGAACTTATAAAAAAGGCTGATCTTTTTTTAGTGGCTCCCGCCAGCGCGAATACCATTAATAAATTCGCCTGTGGTATCGCTGACAATCTGCTGAGTACGGCTTGGCTTTCTTACGAGGGTCCTTCACTGGTTGCGCCTGCAATGAACTCGAGGATGTATAAGAATCCTGTTGTACAGAAGAGCATTAAGGAGCTTGCAAGAAGAGGAGTGATTTTTGCAGGACCTGAAACAGGGGACCTCGCCTGCGGTGAGGAAGGAATAGGCAGACTTTCTGAAGTTTCAGTCATTGTTGAGCATGTTAAGGCAATATTGGCGGATAAGGATCTAAAGGGTCACAGGATACTAATTACGGCAGGACCTACACGCGAAGCTCTGGACCCTGTACGGTTCCTTTCAAACCGGTCATCAGGGAAGATGGGTTTTGCCCTGGCAGAAGTTGCGGTCAGGAGGGGAGCTGACGTGACCCTTATCAGCGGACCAACCGCATTAAAGCCGCCAGCAGATATAAACTTCATACCTGTTGAAAGCGCACGTGATATGGGAAAGGCTGCGTTTAAGGTTTTTCCAAAATCCACATCGGTAATCATGGCGGCAGCTGTATGTGACTTTGCCCCGGCTGCTTCGGGTAAATCAAAATTTCCAAAGTCAGGCGCATTGACAATCAATCTGAAAGGGACTCCGGACATTCTTCAGATGATGGGGCGGAAGAAAGGCAGGCGCATACTCGTAGGTTTTGCTGCAGAGTCAGGTAAGGACATTAAAAGGGCAATGGGAAAACTCAACAGCAAGAATCTTGACCTGATAATCCTGAATGATATCACGCAGAAAGGCGCCGGATTTGATGTTGATACAAATATAGTGACTATGATCACAAAAAAAGGTGAAACGACTGATCTGCCGAAGATGAAAAAGGAAGAGGTCGCCAATATCATCCTGGACAGCATGATAAAATTAAAAAGTAAAAATTGATATCATTATAAATAACATCATTTGGCCCGGCCTTCCATCAGCCAGGTCTGTGTTCATCCGTGTTAACCCGTGGTTTTGCTATTCTGTCTGGGTTCAGTGGTTTCCTTAAATGCATTTCCCTGATTAACTGTGCTGAAAAAAAAGGCTACTTCTATCACGAGTGTCCGGGATAGAAGTAGCCAAGCAGAAATACTAAACTTCAGTTATTTCTTCTTTGCTTTCTTCTTCGGTGCAGCCTTCTTTGCAGCGGCTTTCTTCTTTGCGGCCATTAGTCATTCACCCCCTTTCTTCTCCCTTTTTGAGGGAGTCAGCTCTTATAACCTTCCAACCAACAAGATCTTTTTTGTATTCAAAAGTTTTTTAAGCACGCGGTCGCCTGACTTCTTTTTTGTTCTGTATTCTGATTGACCCAGGACCTGATAGCGGATTTCTCTCCCGAATCTTTTCTCGACATCTTCCAATTTTGTTTTAATATGATTAGAATCGCTTACAATGAATAATTCTAATAGAGGTGCATTTGGATCTTCAGTGAATTGACCGTGGATGAAAGCGGCCTTGGCTTCAGCGGCCTTTAATACTGATTTGAGTGCGCCGTGTATGCCTAATGATTTGGCTATGAGGCCTTTAAGTTCGGGGAAGAGGGATGAGTCTTTATTAGCCCTGAAGTATTTCAGGTTACCTTCCTTTTCACTCGTCACAAGGCCCATCTGCTCCAGCTTGTCGAGTTCTTTTTTTACCCCTGACGGATTTTTTCCGACAAGACGTGAAACTTCCCGCACATAAAACTTTTCTTCGGGACTATTGAAAAGCAGCGACATGATGTCAGCTCTTATCCCTGATGTGAAAAGTTTCTCTAACATATTGAGATTATTTTATATGACAAAAATAAACTTGTCAAGAGAAAAATGCAAATAAAGAACATAGACTTACTTTTTGTAAACGATTTGAATGTTGCGGTTGATGATACAATCGTTGACATAAAATGAACATCTGAATATAAGATGCAGTGGCCTGGAAAAGTGTACAAGATGGATTTTCTCCTCTGTCAGCGGTGTGAATTACAATATGCCGGATCGGATTTAAATAAGACAAAGTAATATAAAAAACACAAGACCAAATGTGTCATGGGATATATTAGTATTAAAATTAATTATCATATTTTTATTCAAATAACGAGGTTAAAAAA
>JACQXH010000101.1 GCA_016208845.1 Nitrospirota bacterium
AGTTGCCCTATTCTCATTTTCTCCTGATCACCGGCTTCTGATGTATACGCAAGCTTGGGAGCGCCAAGCTCATTAAGTTCAGCCTTTTCAAGATTGGACAAAACCTCCTTAGACCTTATAATAGTCTCCTCAGGAAGCCCTGCAAGCCGGGCAACCTGGATGCCGTAGCTTTTGTCAGCAGGGCCTTCCTCGATCCTTCTGAGGAATATTATCTCATCACCCCATTCCTTGACAGCCACATTCAGGTTTTTGATTCCGTCCAGGCACAAAGCAAGCTCTGTGAGTTCATGATAGTGCGTCGCAAACAGGGTCCTTGCCTTCAGGTTCTTTGCGATATATTCTACAACCGCCCACGCAATGCTTATGCCGTCAAATGTGCTCGTCCCTCTTCCGATCTCATCAAGCAGCAGGAGACTCCTTTTGGTTGCGTTATTTATAATATTAGCGGTCTCGATCATCTCGACCATAAATGTGCTATGGCCTTTTGTAATAACGTCCGAAGCGCCGATCCTCGTAAATATCCGGTCCACAACCCCTATACTCGCTTCCCTGGCCGGTACAAAACTCCCTATCTGAGCCATGAGCGCTATTAAAGCAACCTGCCTCATGTAAGTTGACTTTCCCGCCATGTTAGGCCCTGTTATAATTAATATGTTGTTGGAATTTGTGTCTGTCAAAGTGTTGTTGGGAATGAACCTGTCACTTGAAGAAAGCCTCTCTATTACAGGATGCCTGCCTTCGCAAATATTAATTACATCCCCGTCATCTACAGAGGGCCGCTCATAATTATATATTGAAGCAATAAATGCCAGGCCCTGAAGGGCATCTATCTCAGCAATTGCTGAAGATGTCTTCTGCATTCTTTCTGCTTCCTTCGAAATATCATTTCTCAGCCCGGAAAAGATCTCATACTCAAGATTTTTCAGCCTGTCTTCAGCGCCTAATATTTTTGCCTCATATTCCTTGAGC
The DNA here is from genome assembly GCA_016208845.1 of Nitrospirota bacterium. Classification (GTDB taxonomy): domain Bacteria; phylum Nitrospirota; class Thermodesulfovibrionia; order UBA6902; family BMS3Bbin08; genus JACQXH01. Next base: position 970 of record JACQXH010000101.1, read on the forward strand.
TCAGGCGTGATAAACCTCTCGCCGTTGACCAGGGTCTGCTTTCTGATGTAATCAGCAGGTACCTGTGAAAGATTGGGATTTGTGACCTCTATATAATAACCGAAGACCCTGTTATAGCCTATCTTCAATGATGATATCCCAGTCCTCAGCCTCTCCTTTGCCTGCAGTGATGCAATAAAATCCTTTCCGCTGCCGCTTATCTCCCTTAGTTCATCCACCTCAGTACTGAAACCCTTTTTGATCAGACCGCCGTCCTTCAGCCCTAACGGAGGATCATTCGAAACAGTCCGCTCTATAAGAGATTCGATATCAGAAAGCACATCTATCTGTACGGCCAGCGAATTCAGTTTTTTGTTACCGCAATCATCGAACATATTTTTAAGATCAGGCAATATTCGAAGGGAATTTTTCAAAGCTATAAGGTCTCTGGCATGTGCCGCAGCGCTTCCTATTTTTGCCGACAGGCGCTCCATATCAGATATTCCCTTTAGGTTACCCTGTATTTTAGAAAGTTTTGCGCTGTCGAGCATTAATTCACCCACTGCATCCTGCCTCCGCTTAATTGCATCTACGTCAAGCAGTGGGTTCAGAAGCCAGGACCGTATCAACCTCCCACCCATAGGTGTCAGCGTCTCATCAATTACCCAGAGGAGGCTGTTCTCCTTTTCTCCGTCTCTCATGTTCTTGGTGATCTCAAGATTTTTCTGTGCAGCGGCATCCAGCAGCATATGTGCTTCGCGGCTGAGGACTTTTATCTTTTTAAAGGCAACTGTATCCTTCTGAGTATCTTCGAGATAATTCAAGAGAGCGCCAGCAGCAGATATGGCCACAAGCATACCCTCGCAGCCATATCCGTCGAGCGAAGAGACCTTGAAATGTTTCAGGAGTTTTCTGTATGCCTCGAGATAATCAAAGTACCAGTCATCATAATGTGTCAGATAGTAGCCGTTAAGGCTATCTGTGACCGACGGGTTATTTTTGAGACTCGAAGGAAAAAGTATTTCTTTCGGTTCGAAACGCGTTATCTCGTCCTCAAGATTTCCATATGACTGATAGATCAAAAACTCTCCGGTCGTGACATCTGCCACGGCAAAGCCAAAGATATTTTCTTTTATTGAAAAGCCGATTATGTAATTGTTCTCTTTTGGATTCTCAGGCAGAAAAGTGCCCGGAGTAAAGACCTTTACAACCTCTCTTCTGACTATGCCCTTTGCGTCCTTCGGATCTTCCACCTGCTCGCAGAGCGCGACCTTGTGGCCTGCCTTTATCAGTTTTGATATGTAGTTCTCTGCGGCAAAATATGGCACCCCGCACATAGGTATGGGCGACTCCTTGGCCCTGTCCCTTGAGGTCAGGGTTATCTGAAGGATCTTTGATGCGGTCACCGCGTCACTGCCGAACATCTCGTAGAAATCACCAAGCCGGAAAAAGACAATAGCATCCGGATAATTCCGTTTAATATCATTATATTGTCTCATTAAAGGGGTTATTTCAGACATAATTGAAAACCTCGCGCCGGGAACATAAAACTATAACATAATATTCGGGAAGGATAAAAGGGGAGATACTTTAGCTGTTAAAATTTTACCATTCGTCTATCAAGACTGAATTTCAAAGGGTGACCGATCTCCGGGAAGGTCGTCATGCTTTATTTCTCCTATCTTAATTACATCGGGTATTTCAACAGGAAAATATACAAGAGGAAATGCCGCTTCTGTCACATCAAGGTGCACAAAAAGTTCAATGGCGGCAAGCGATAGAGTCTCACTTGTATAGACAACAGCGATTCCCCGGTGATTCCACCGGCCTCCTGAAATCCTTGCGCCTTCACCGGTAAATGCATTTTTTTTGTGTTTTTCTTTTATCAGCCTATAGGCTTTTCTCAAGAATAGACCCCGTGTTCAATCCGCATGAGGAGGTCTTCCACTTCCCTTGCTCCTATCTCGGTCTGGACCACTTCAAGCGGTATACGCCTGCCCAGGCCAAATTGGCGGCTGTGCAGCCATTTTATGGCCTGCTCCTTATCTTCAAGCACATCCTGAGCAATGGCAAAAATTTTCATAACCCTGAACAGGCGGTCGCTTTCTACAGCATTAAGCCTTGCTTCTTCTTTATCCTTTATTTGTCTGCGCCGGCACAGAGTTCTCACGCTCATGCCGAGCATGCCGGCTATTTCTTCGTCTGCGAGCTTCAGTTTCTCTTTTATGTCCTCAACGACTTTAAATGGAATTCCTTTTCTGATTAAGCTGTCAACTTCCTGCGTTTTCTTTATCTTTATTCCTAATAGCTTTTCACTCCCCAGAACAGCAGATAAAACTGTAGTCATCGCTTGCCCTCCTTTTGCTTTTTATGCCACTTGGCTTTATTATATATGCCTTTTGGCAGAATGTCAAACAAAAAAAGGCTGTTGAAAATGTCTGTTTCTGCAAATGAAGCTGTCATGCCCGCCCCCGACTACTACATTCGAGGGCAGGCTCCGATTGAATTCTATTTACTTCCGGCGGGCAGGTCAGAATTTTTTCTGAAAAACGCTCTCAGCTTGCTATACGTCTTCTTCAAGTGCTCCGGCATGACCCTTGTCTCAGAGATGATCGGCATGCTGTCAGTATCGCCGGCCCATCTTGGGACGATGTGGATATGCATATGCTGTTCCATACCGGCGCCGGCAACCTTTCCGAAATTAAGGCCTATATTAAAACCATCAGGCCTCAGACATTTTCTCAGGATCGAAACTGATTTATCTATGGTCTTGATCAGGTCAAAAAGCACCTTATCGGAAAGGCCGTCGAATGAAGACGTGTGATGATTCGGCACCACCATCAGATGTCCGCTATTGTATGGATAACGGTTCATGATGACAAAACATTGCTTACCTCTGTAGAGTATCAGATTTTTTTTGTCCGAGGCCTTGCCTGCCGCTAACACATCACAGAACAGGCACGACTTGTTTTTATCCTCAGAGAGGATGTATTCCATCCTCCACGGCGCCCATAGTCTTTTCATAAAACCTCCCTCTCATAACGTAATGCGTGATCCGTAATCCGCGATGAGTTGTATCTTTTACCCATTACGCATAACGCATTACGCATTACGGCTTCTTAAGTTTCTCCAGTACTTTCAGTGCATCTTCCCAGGTAAGCTGTTTATCCTTTGGGTTCCTCAGCAGATAAGCAGGGTGGAACGTCGGCATAAGAGGAATGCCATTGAAATCATAAGACCTTCCCCTGAGCCTGCTGATAGCGATCTTAGATCCCGTGAGGGTCTGCGCAGAAATTCTGCCGAGAGACATTATCACCCCTGGCAATATTATCTCAACCTGCTGTTTCAAAAAAGGACTACAGGCCGCTATCTCATCCTCTTCAGGGTCCCTGTTATTGGGAGGCCTGCATTTCACGATGTTAGCTATATATACATCCTCACGCTTAAAGCCCATTTTCTCTATCAGCCTTGTAAGGAGCTTGCCTGCATCTCCCACAAAAGGCCTTGCCTGGATATCTTCCTCTCTGCCCGGCCCTTCTCCGATAAACATTATCTTTGCATCGTAATTTCCTTCGCCGAATACAATATTTTTGCGGCCCTTGGCGAGCTTGCATCTCTGGCAGTCGCCTATTTCGCCCCGGAGAGCTTTCAGCACGGCCTGTTTGTCTGCTATATATCCAGCCTTTTTTTCCGACACCCTGAGATCAGTAATACCGGTTTTTTTCTTTTTGTCAGTTAGAATATTATCTAACAGGCCCTCAAGCGCAGTTTTATGCACAGGAAGATGAGTAAACCCAAGCCCCTGATAAAACTTAAGTGATTTTTTTATTTCTTTAATTGCTTCGCTCTTATTCATATTTATGTTCGCCCGATACATGTCATTGTAAAATAATACAGGTTTATTTTCATAGTCATTTTTTCTTACCGGCAATGCGATAGATATTGACAAAAGCAATACCTTTTTATTTTAATTAATATATATGGAAATAACATGGTTTGAATGGGATAACCATAATATAGAACATATTAAAAGGCATAGTGTATCGCCTGATGAGGTTGAAGATGTAGCATTTGATGATGACCCATTGATAAGAAAAGGCCGGAAAGGAACTCGATATATGCTTGGTTATACAGTAGGCGGAAGATATCTCTTTATTGTTTATTTGTTAAAGAGTAAAGGCACTGCGAGGGTTATCACAGCACTGGATATGGATGAAAAAACAAGAAAATTGTACAGGAAAAGGGGTAAATGATGAAAAAAATACCGGAATTCAAAACAGAAAGTGAAGAAATAAAATTCTGGGAAACACACTCAATTGCCGACTACTGGGATGAACTTGAGGAGGGTAAAGATATTTTCAGAAGGCCGAAGCTGACTCCTGTTACCCTGAAGTTTGACCCGCTTGTTCTGGACAAAATCAAGATGCTCGCGCGCAAAAGAGGGATATCTTATAACTCTTATATACGATATTTGATTGCTAAAAGCGTTGAGAAGGAAATGCTGTCTGCAAACCGTTAATCCTAAATACGGCAGTTCATTTACCACAGGCACAGATAACTAAATGACAAATAAGAGATGGGAAATAAAAAATCTCTTGTCTTTTATTTCTCATTTCTAACTTCTCATTTATTATTTTCCTCCGTTCCTCTGTGTCCCCGCCTAAAGCGGGCAAGCATGCCTGCCGACAGGCAAATCGGTGTTTATCTGTGCCTGCCAGTCCGGCAGGCAGGTTCATCCGTGGCCAAGTTCTTTTTTATGGAATAATCTATATTCGGCCCTCCTCCCTTCACGGTCTGAAGCAAGACAAGTCCGGTAATAAAAAAGGCCGATATAGCGAGTATCGCAGGCCTCTGACTGCCGAATGTAGACGAGATATATCCAAACACTATCGGACCTGCAATTGCCGAGGTTTTTCCGACAAGGGAATATACGCCAAAATATTCGCTCTCATGATCAGCCGGGATGAACTGCACGAATATCGCACGGCTCGCGGCCTGAACTGTGCCGAGACCGGCACCGGCGATGCTTGCAAGAACAAAGAAATGATTCTTCTCCTGTATGAAATATGCGGCAACAGCAACGGGGGACCATAGCAAAAGCGAGAGAGTGATGACCTTTTTGGGCCCCCAGTGATCAATCGGCTTCGCCATAACAAAAGCTCCTGCAAGCGCAGTAACCTGAACTATAATATAAAGCCCTATCAATTCTTTTGTAACAAAACCAAGGGTCGTTGCCGCAAAAATGCTTGAAAACACAATGACCGTATTTACTCCATCGTCATAAATAAAAAATGCCAGAAGGAATTTTCGCAGCTCCCTGTGCGTCCATATTTCCTTTAGCGTTTTCCATGAATATCTCCCACCATGTAATGCCGCGCTTATTAGTGATATATCTGTCCTCCTGTTGAGCCCGCATAACCAATTGCATATCCCCATGCAGATACCCTGCCCTGATGCGGCCTGTCAGCAATTTCAGGCAGAAAAGAATTGTAGAAAGCAAGCCCGCCTTCCATACCGATGTTTGCAAGCACGACGAGAATAAAACCCGCACCTATCATCCCTTTATCCAAAAATGAAAAACTTGCAACAGCCAGAACACAAAGCAGGGTATAAAAAAAGAGGAGCCTTTTTCTTTTTCCGCTGTAATCGGCAATACCGCCCAGAAACGGCGATGTGAATGCCACAAATGCCATGCTCACAGAAATGGCCCTGCCCCACCACATATCTCCCTGGCCCTCTTCATTGCCGACTATTGCTGAGACATAATAAACAGGGAAGATAACGGCTGCGATGACAGCAGAATAACCGGAGTTAGCAAAATCAAAAAAACACCAGCTGAGGACCTGCTTTGGATTATTAACCTTCATCTGTGGACAATCATGAAAGCTTTTTTATAAAGGCGGTAAAATCTCTTATAGCAACGGGAACACTTTTATGCACAAGACGATGATCTATTTCCTCATATTCATGAACAAGTATATTCCTTAATCCTGCGCCGAGGGCCAGACTTTTGCCCAACTTCTTACTTATTATCCCCAGCTCGCCAGCCCTTAAAAAAGCTGCCTTGTAGGAGGCAGGAGGATCTTCACCTTGTTCAGATATTAAATGGAAAATTATATCACTGGAGGTCATTACAAGCAATTCAAGCAGGCGCTCGATCTCATAATGCTTCTCCATAAAGTTATTAAAAGAGACTTTTTTATTAGGCAGCAGGTCGTTAAGATACCTTGTCATTGATACAAGTTTTTTCCTGACAACATCAGGCGACATTTTTCATTTTCCTAATAAATTGTTTGAGATATTTCTTTTGCATCGATCTTAATTTTTCCGAATCAATATAGAGCTTCCAGGCCTTTAATCTTTCCTTGTCAAAAATGCCGGGATTTTCTTCGTAAATAAGTTTTCCATTGAAAAATATTTCATAAAGGAGCAGCGGGTCCGTATCAGCTCCGAGGATAACAAGGTCTATATTCTTCCCTTCAAATAAATCATTAAGCTTGTAAATCAGCCTGAGTTTTGGAATCCCTGCTCCATGCTTAATCTTAACAGCCAGATCCATATCACTCTTGGTGTGCACTTTCCCGGAAGCCTGAGAGCCAAAAACTATAAGCAGCTCGATATTGTTTTTATTGAAAAATTTATTCAGTTTTTCTTTTTCCATGGAATAATCATAAGATTAGAGGACCGCATTGTCAAGCCGCAGCATTTCACTTGTCTTCTTTCTCAAATTCTTTCAGGACTTTTTTTATTTCATCGTCTGTTGTTTTCAATCTGCCCCTGCAAAGCTTAATAAGAAACGCCGCCCTCTTCACCTTTTCAGTCAGCACATCAACATCTACTGTTTCATTCTCAATCTCGGCAACAATTGATTCGATCTCTTCGATAGCGTCTTTATAACCTGGTATTTCGTTCATCATTGCCTCCCCGTTTTCTTACCATATTATCAAAATATAACCACAGAGGACACAGAGAACATATTTTAAAAGCAGACTGAAAGATATCTTATTTCCTCCCCTCTGTGTTCTCATAATCACTTTCCTTTCTATAATTATTGTCGTGCAATCTGCATTGTGCAATTTCACAAGAAACTTCCTTACTCCTGCGAAAGCAGAAACCCTTTTTTCAAAAGAAACAACGACTGAGTTCACAGAGTCTTTTAATATCTATATTTCTTTTGCTCTGAGCTCTCTGTGGTGAAATTCTGTATTTAATATGTCTTCTCCTCTTTCTCCATATTATCTTTTGACATTTGTTTTATTTTCAACCCTGCTTATGATCTCGCCTTTATGGAGAACCGTACTTAAAGCATCCCCTTTCTGTACCTCAGAAACAGATTTGACCGCTCTTCCGTTATTATAAGTTATACTGTAACCTCTCTTCAGGACATTACCCGGGTCCAGATGAGCCACACTATTCTCTCTCGACCTGAGCCTTTCTCTTTCATTTTGTATGAATTTCAGGGCATACCGTAACCCCTTAATAAAAACATAAAACCTGTGATCATTGCCGATTAGTTCTTTTCTGACCGAACCTTCCACATTTTTCGCAAGAAGTGTAAGCGTTTTCTTATGATCAGAGGCAAGTTTGTTCACACCATGAATTAATCCGTGAGCAGATGAATCCACCCTGTCTTCAAAATCCTTTACCTTATTAATGATCAGGTCAGCAACTGCAGTGGGGGTCTTGGCACGTGAATGCGATACCTCATCAACAACTGTGACGTCCCTTTCATGACCTATACCTGATATCACCGGAATCGGCAAAAACGCGATGGCCCTCGCTATTTCATAACTGTCAAAGCAAAGGAGGTCAGCCTGTCCGCCGCCGCCCCTGACGATAACAAGTACATCTAAACAGGCAGAATCTTCTGCACATTTTTTAAGGGCCTTTACAATCGACATCTCTGCATTGTCTCCCTGCATCAAGGCCTCATAGAGCGTGCATGTGAATTTATAATCATAAGGATTCTTCATTAAATGGGTCATCAGATCTTCATAACCCGCTGCTGTGGCTGATGAGATTATCCCGATCCTTTGCGGCACAAACGGGAATTCCAGTATTTTATTCCTGTCCTTCAACCCCTCTTTTTGAAGCCTCTCGAGTATCTCTTTTCTCTTAACTGCCAGCTCTCCTATCGTATAAGATGGGTCTATGTCTATGATATTGAGCTTAAGGCCGTATCTTTCGTGGAAATTGACATATGCCTCAAAAAGTATCTTTATCCCCTTACGGAGATCTGTCCCTGTTGCATCCCTGAACTGTGAAGAAAGTCTTTTATATTTATCCGCCCATATGACCGCCTTGATCTCAGCCCTGATCACATCTTCGTCTTTATCGATAAGGGTCAAATAACAGTGATTCCTGATATCAATAGACGCTATCTCAGCAGTAACGAGAAATGTCTGCGGGAAAGCATTCTCCATTACTGCCCTTATTACCTGATTCAGTTCATACAGGGAAAATGTCCTGGGCATTTACTTATCCTTTGCACAATAATTATACTGCCTCATATTCTAACAAATCCCGTGGTCCTTCTGGCCGGGATATGATATTAACAGGACTTTGCAATCATATGTTTTTTATGATAGCCTTTATATATTAACGGTACATTATTTATAAAATCCCGCCTAACCTCCCTTTGCCGCAAAGCATTGCAACGGGAAGTGGAGATTTTTCTATTTAATGTCCATTAAATATTAGACTGTTAATAAGCCTTGAGGGGAATAACCCTTCAAATTGATAGACAGCCCGGTTATATGATATGCCTAAGAACATAAAAAAAATACTGCTCATTATCGCCGCATCTGTCAGTATTTTGCTCATCGCCCTTGCGGTATTTCTTAAGCTCTATATTACGCCCGACAGGGTCAAGGCGTTCCTGATCCCTGAAATTGAAAAGAACCTGAACAGAAAAATAGCGCTGGGCGATCTGCGTATCAGTATGTTTCAGGGAATAAAGGTCAGGGACTTCGCTATCAAAGAGGCGGACGAAAAAACCGATTTTATTAAATGCAAAGATTTTATTCTAAAATATGAACTGATCCCCCTTCTCTCAAAAAAGCTGGCCATAACCGAACTGATACTGCTTTCGCCTGAAATAAATGTATCAAGGAATATTGACGGTAAATATAACTTTGAAGGCATAGGCCAGAAACCAAAACCTGAGGGCATGAAAAAAGAAATACCGGCCGGACAATCCAGGGGACTGCCCGTTTCCCTGCTGATAGAAAAGATAATAATAAAGGACGCCAGATTTTCGCTGGCCGATTCAAAAGGGGAACTGCCTGAAATGAAAGGCGCCATTGATATAGATATGGGAATAAAAAGCGCAGACAGCTCTTCATTGCTGTCTCAGGGAAGCGTGGCCCTGAACATTGAAGATATTGCATTGAGTAAATCTAATAAGCATTTAAAAAATATCACCGCTGACCTTGCATATGAGGTAATGTTTAATATACTGTCCAGCGATATAAATATAAGCAGGGCCGATCTGAAAGTTCAGGGAATTCCCGTGTCGCTCGCAGGAAAGATTCTAAATCTTAAAACCTCTCCTGAGATAGATATCAGGGCAGCTATACCAACTACTAAGCTTAATGACCTGCATGAAAGTCTTGCTCCTTTCATTGAGATAAAGGGGTTGACTATTTCGGGCAGTTTGACAGCAGAACTGAATGTTAAAGGCAAGACCAGGGAACCTCAGTCACTCCAGATAGACGGTCTTGCTGCACTGAAAGACATTGGGCAAAAATATAATAACATCAATGCCGGACTTGACGGAACCCTGAAATTCAGAAAGCAATCAGTGGATGTAGACTTCAGAAATACCGTCGGGGAAAACTCCGTAGACTTAAAAGGCTCTATCAATAATTATTTCAAAAGACCCGAGGTAAATCTCAACCTTTATTCAAAGCAGCTCGTTCTGGATGAATTAATTCCGGCAGGCTCAAAAAGTAAAGTCATATCTGAGCAGGGAAAACCAATTCTGACATCCCCGCCGCAAGAGGCAAAACCACTTGACCTTAAGCTTTCTGCACAAGGTGAAGTAAGAATAGATTCTGCAGTATATAAAGGTATTACAATGAGTAATTTTTATGCGGGATATATACTCAAAAATAACATATTTGAGGTCCCGAAGCTGACCGCAACCGCCGGCAAAGGCACATTGAATCTGAACGGCATGGCAGATCTTTCAAAAACAGGCTATTCATACAGCGGCACCGTAATCGTAGATTCAGTTCATGCAGAGGAACTTGTAAATTCCTTTGTCCCAAAGGCAAAGGATACTGTATTCGGGGTCATGTCGGCAAATCTCAAAATGACTGGTGCAGGAACTACGCCTGATGTCATCAAGAAAAACATAACTGCCGAAGGAGATTTCAACGTCAAAGATGGAAAGATAACAGACAATAAGATCTCACAAAACCTTGCGTCTTTCCTCGGTATAGATGAATTGAGGACCATCCTGCTGAAACAGGCACGCGGCACTGTCAAGATAAGAAACAGTGTTGCAAAGCTCGACAGCATATTTTCGTCGGATGACATTTCGATGAACCCTGCTGGAGATATCGGACTTGATGAGACGCTCAATCTGGCATTTGATCTCAGGCTGTCGCCGCGCCTCTCCAAAAAAGCAATGGGTTCAGGCGTTGTACAATATATAAGAGACGATGAGGGATGGGGAGTGATCCCGCTTAAAGTCTCAGGGACCTTTTCAAACCCTTCATACGGCGTGGATGTTGCGAAAGCAGGCAAGAGCATCATAAAGAAAAAACTGCTTGATACTCTGTTCAACAAGAAAAAGGATGGGGATCAGACGCAGGATAAAAGTCCTGCTCAGGATATTTTAAGAGGACTATTTAAATAATATATGGAGATATACCTGTCCGGGATAATTTCTGAGAGAGGCCAAAAGCCTCGTGAACACAATATTAAAAATCAAATATTATCCCGAATAGTCGGGACAAAATTATGGAAAAATTCTGATACCTTAATTTTGATATTTGATATTTAATTTTCGATATATGCAATGGAGAATATAATGAAATCCGCGAGATCAAGAACCTGGTGCTCGATCATTTTTTTATCGGGCTTTTTATTTGCGGTCCATGGCTGTGCAGGGATCGAGATCCGAAGCCTGCTGAAACCACATGTCAACATGGCTGATTACAGGACCTTTACAATAATAAATCAGGTTAAATCTGACGACAAAAACTATTTGAGGGATGAAGTGCTCCTTGATCATGCTTCGCATATTCTGTCCTTGACCGGCTACCAGAGGACCTCTGCTGACAAGGCAAAGGCTCATGTCACCCTTGTTTTCACTGAAGGGTATGAAAAGGTATTCGTCCCCCCTTCAACACAGCCTATTATTTCATATACCCAGGGAGAATTTACAACTGTTACCGGTACTCTAAACGGGCAGACGGTCAATTTTTTCGGATATATCCCTCCGCAGAGGATAGAGCATTACGTGGAGGTGCCGGCCCATAACATAGATGTTTACAGACTTGCCCTGAGGATAGACATCTACGACGCAAAAAATCTGAACCAGATATGGTCCGGCACAGCTTATATGGAATCATCGCCGGCAAACGCAGTGCCCTATGCAAAGAAAATGATTGATAAGTTACTCAGGCAGGGGCTTCCGGGGATTTAACTGCACAGGCAAATAGCCTGTAAGCGATCCGTCTAAAATTCAGGTTAATAGCCTGAAGGTATTTAGTCGTTTAGCTAAAAGACTACAGACTAATAATCTAAATAACATGTTTTCTAACAGTCTAACAGACTAAGCAGCCTGAGCTGAGTTTTTCTGATCAGTAAGGAATAACAACGTCATATTCCGTCAGCATACGGGCTATCTCTTCAGTGCTTTTCTGCTCAAACTTGTTGTCAGGATTATTTGTATAGATCTTGGCGTCCAGGTCCCCAAGGGTCTCGATGTTAAGGGCCATATCATCGTCCGGTTCTATCTTGTTGTCCATTACAAATACGTTCACCTCGTCGTCAGCGAGAGTAGCTCCGACAGCCATCCTGAAGGCCTCGCCGTTTCCGTCCCTGACAAGTATCGCAATTTTCTTTTTAGCCATAAACCCCTCCTGATTTTTTTAATGTTGATCATTGAATAATATGGATAAATACACTAACACGATAAATCATAAATAAAGGAAAAGTCAATATATAAATATTAATATTTATATCACACATTTCCAAAACAGCGAAAATAAGAGAGGACAAATGTTGAATAAACACAATGCCGACATGCCGACACGTTTAAAAATATCAAAAATTAAAGATCAAAAATCAAAATTAAGGTATCAGAATTTACCCATAATTTTGTCCCGACTATTCGGGATAATATTTGATTTTTAATATTGTGTTCACGAGGCTTTTGGCCTCTCTTGTAAATTTATATTGTACCAGTATATTTATATATTAATTTTCAACAAATACCCTTTATTTCCCTGATCTTCTGGACAGCTCCTGATATTCCGCAGGCAAAATATATCTTTGGAGATACCGTCTTCCCGGTCTGGCCCACCTGATGGCTGTAAGAGATCCATCCTTCATCGACTGCAGCCCTCGATGCGCCGAGCACTCCGCCTAAAACTTCAGCAAGATCCTGAAGCAGTTTGAAGCCCTTTGCATCCCCAAGACCTCTTCCGCCCGCAACAATAATATCTGCCTCGTGCAGATTCACGCTTATCTCAGATACTTCCTTGACAGTCTCAATGACCCTGGTCCTTGACGTTATGTTTTCTGCTTTAACCTGTACTATCTCGCCTTTCCGTCCGGTATCATACCCGCCCCTCTTCATCACACGGGGTCTCACCGTTGCCATCTGAGGCCTGTAGTCAGGACAGAGTATCGCTGCCATAATATTTCCGCCAAAGGCAGGCCTTATCTGTATCAAATTTTTTGTCTGCTTGTCTATCTCAAGAGATGTGCAGTCCGCGGTCAGTCCGGTCCTGAGCCTTGCTGCAACGCGAGGTATAAAAGACCTTCCGACAGGTGTTGCGCCTGCAAGCACAATAGAAGGTTTGTGTTCTCTGATAATACGCGTAAGCATCTCTGCATATGCATCATCGTTAAATTTTTCGAATAGCGGGTCACTGCTGATAAATACCCTGTCAGCGCCCCAGCAGATAAGGTCCTTTGCTTCTGATTCAGAAGCGCCGAGAAGCACTGCCAGTAATTTTGCCCCAAGCTCATCAGCAAGCCTCCGGCCTGCACCTAAAAGTTCATATGAAACAGACGCTATCTTGCCTTCCCTCTGCTCGGCAAATATCAATACATCTTTAAAATCATTCAGATTTGAGATTTGAGATTTGAGATTTGAGATCTCTTCTTTTTCTATTATCGCCCCTTCAGGACAGACAGGCAGGCACGCCTTGCACTGATTGCAATATTCATTGATAAATGCCTTTCCCTCCTTCATGACAATGGCGTCGAAAGGGCATGAGCCCAGACATGTCTCACATGCCGTGCAGTTATCTGTTTGAACAACGA
>JACQXH010000102.1 GCA_016208845.1 Nitrospirota bacterium
CTAATCCCCGACTGAAAGGTATATTTTCAATGTGCCCAAAAAATACTCTCCCATATCCCTTGATAAGATAAAGACCTGCAGCCTCAGGCGCAGGAAAAGCAAGGTCAGGCTTGACAGCATGGGAGCTTCTTTTAGCAGAGGAAGTTTTAACGAGTTCCTCGCCAGCCTCCCGGATGTGCTTGCGGCAAAGAATTTCAGGCAGATTGCTGATTCAATCATAAAGGCCCGGAGAAGAGGCAGACCTGTAATACTTGCGATGGGCGCACATCCCATCAAGGTCGGGCTTTCACCGATAATAATCAATCTTATGGAACATGGCGTCATAACCGCTGTTGCAATGAACGGCGCTTGCATTGTGCATGACTTTGAACTGAGCCTCATAGGGCACACGTCTGAAGATGTCGATACTGAATTGTGCAAAGGGTCTTTCGGAATGGCAGAAGAAACAGGCAGAGGGATTAACGAAGCCATCAATAAGGGCGTTTCACAAGGCAATGGAATAGGCAAGGCTGTAGGCGACTGTATATTGAATGGCAAATTCCCATACAAAAAAATGAGCATCCTGGCCCATGCCTCGCGTCTCGATGTTCCCGCAACCGTCCATGTGGCCCTGGGCACAGACATTATTCACATGCATCCTCAGGCAAATGGCGCATCCATAGGCGAAGGGAGCATGAGGGACTTCAGATTATTTACTTCTGTGATAGCAGACCTGAAAGGCGGCGTATATATTAATCTGGGCTCTGCCGTGATGATGCCTGAGGTTTTTTTAAAGGCCCTGACAGTGGCAAGGAATCTCGGACATAGTGCTAAGGATTTTACGACTGTTAATATGGATTTTATCCAGCATTACAGGGGACGCGAAAATGTACTGAGGAGGCCGGTCCTTTCAGGCGGGAGCTCTTATGCCCTGACCGGGCATCATGAGATAATGTTTCCGCTTTTGGCTGCGGCTGTAATGGAGAAGATAGGCACAAAGGCACAGAGGCACAAAGGCACAAAGAAAAATTCTTAACTCAGTGCCTCTGTGCCTGTTTACTTTATAACTATGACACCTGTTGTTGACGAAGATAAATGTATCGGCTGCGGCAATTGCGCTGAGATATGCCCGGCAGTTTTCCAGCTCATTGATGAAAAATCCAAAGTCGTGGACCCCGAGGGCTGCGAGTTCGCAGACTGCTGTGAGGCGGCTGAGGAGAACTGCCCGGTTGAGGCGATAACACTGGAAGAGACATAGAGACTAAATAACAAACTCAAAGCTCAAAACTTAAAGTTCAAAACTATTGAATGTAACATATTTAATTTAAAAAAAAATTCCACAGTTTTGAGTTTTGAGTTTAAATCGATGGAATACAAAAGCATCAAAAACTGGCCTGAAGACGAAAGGCCGAGGGAGAGGCTTCTCCGCTTTGGCGCTGATGAACTGAGCACAGCCCAGCTTATCGCTATCATTCTAAGGACAGGCGGAAAAAATAAGAGCGCGCTGGGTCTGGCACGTGAATTATTACTGAAATTCGATTCCCTGAAAGATATAGAAGATGCCTCACTCTCTGAATTTTCAGGGATAAAGGGCATAGGCAGCGCAAAAATGGCCCAGATTAAAGCTGCCCTGGAGCTTGGCCGACGGCTCCTTGCAAGCGACCGGAAGGGTACCTCTGAAAGGCCGTGTTTTAAGAACAGCAAAGAGGTTTATGATTATTTTATGCCTAAATTCTATGGACTCAAAAAGGAAAAATTTATTTGCACACTTCTTGATACTAAAAACAGGGTCTTTAAAGAAACCGTTGTCTCGGAGGGGACCCTTACATTTTCCCCCGTGCATCCGCGCGAGGTGTTTCGATACGCGATTAAAGAGGCTGCCGCCTCTGTGCTGTTTGTTCATAACCATCCGAGCGGCGACCCTGCTCCAAGCAGAGACGACATTGAGATAACAAAAAGGCTTGTTGAAACAGGTAAAATAATCGGGATCAATGTTATGGACCATATAATTATCGGGGATAACAGGTATTCAAGTATGATGGAGAAGGGATATTTTTAGTGATAGAATTCAATATTAGCCACGGATGAACACGGATTGACACAGATAAAGATAAATTAATACAAATACAAAAAAATTTGTTACACTTTCAAAAAATCTCCCCTAACCCCTCTCGGAAACGAGTCGTATCGACTTTGTCAAAAAGGGGGATGGAGGAGGATTTTGTAACTTTATTTATTACGTTTATATTGGTTCAGGGTTGTTCAATATGGTTTTAAATGGTTCATATTTAAACTGCCTAAAACAATTCTTGAACTATATTGAATTTGCCTTTTTTAGGAATCCGTGTCAATCTGTGCAGATCCGTGGCTAAATTTAGATTCTTTGCGAATAAGTAAAAAAACAGGAGGAGGATCATCATGGCAGAAGTACTATCAAAACTAAAGGGCTGTATCACGATCACAGACGGCAAAGTTCAAGTCAAAGACGCCCCTGCAGTAAGAGATCTGATGGACGACCTCATTTATGAGGCTGTTTTCAATCCGGACGAAGAAAAAAAGAAATCTCTTCTACGGCTGGTCATAGAAATAGCAAAGCAGATGGGGGCGGTGCCTTCTTCCATTCAGTCCCTTTATGAAGAGATGGGGAGAAATTATCCCGGTTTTACTGTGCCTGCAATGAACATCAGGGGATTAACCTATGACACATCGCGGGTGATATTCAAAAAAGCCATAGAGAAAAACATAGGCGCATTTATTTTTGAGATAGCCCGATCTGAGATAGGCTATACAAAGCAGAAACCTCTCGAATATACCGCGGTCGTGCTTGCGGCTGCGGCGAGGGAAGGTTATGCCGGACCTGTCTTCATTCAGGGCGATCACTTCCAGCTTATAAGGAAGAACTATCTGTCCGGCCCTGATCTCGAAAAGAACTACATCAAGGGGCTCATTCAGGAGGCTATTGACGCCGAGTTTTACAATATTGATATAGATTCCTCAACCCTTGTGGACCTTGAAAAGCCGACCTTAAAGGAACAGCAAAGACCTAATTTTGAAATAGCGGCTGAGCTTACCGCGCATATAAGAGGCCTGGAGCCCAAAGGCGTCACCGTATCAGTAGGCGGAGAGATCGGGGAGATTGGCGGCAAAAACAGCACGCCTGAAGAATTGCGTGCCTATCTTGACGGGTTCAGAGAATCACTGAAAAGCGGCAAAGGGATCAGTAAATTAAGCGTTCAGACAGGCACTGCGCATGGCGGGGTCGTTCTTCCGGACGGCACACTTGCAAAAGTGAAGATCGACTTTGACACTCTCAGGCAAATGTCAGATGCCGCGAGAAAGGAATACGGGCTGTCAGGCGCAGTCCAGCACGGCGCATCAACATTGCCTGATGAGGCCTTCCATACATTCCCTGAAACAGGGACGTCAGAAGTACATCTTGCAACAGGCTTTCAGAACATCATGTATGACAGCCCGGCGCTGCCTGCATCATTCAGAGAAGAGGTCTACGCTTATTTAAAACAGGAGTGCGCAAAGGAGAGGAAAGAGGGCCAGACAGAGGAGCAGTTCTTCTACAGCACGCGCAAAAAAGGCTTTGGCACCCTGAAGAAAAAATGGTGGGACCTTCCTGCAAATGTCAAAGCCCCCATAATGAAGGAGCTTGAAGACAAGTTTGATCTTCTATTCAGGGAACTCAGGGTTGCTGGTTCAAAGGATATCGTCAATAAAACAGTAAAGCCCGTGATCGTTGAGAAGAAGGTATCTGACTCTGTGCTGAACTGAGAACAGCAGTTAGCCACGGATTTGCGCAGATTAACACGGATTAATAAATGAGATAATCAGAACACAGAGCCTGCCTACCGACAGGCAGGCACAGATTTCAGACAAAGATGAGTCCTTAAGTCATTGGTCTGAGTTCTGTGTTCCGGGTTCTTTAAGTCTTTCTTCTTATCGGTGTTAATCCGCGAAGATCCGTGGCTATATAAATTTTGTTTTTCTTTCTGTGATTAATTGCCGGCCGGCAAGTCTATGGCTAAATGTTTTTTATAGAATTCAAACAAGATACCCGAATCTTTTTATGAATTCCCCTGGCGTCATGTTTGCCGTCTTTGCGAGGCGTGCGAGTTTTTCTCCAGCGAAGTCTTCTTTCTCAAGCCTGATCATATATTCCCTTCCTACCTTGTAAGTTTCCGAGGTCAGGTCAACAGGTCTCATTTTCACTTTGCCGGTATTGTAATCCATCAGCTCGACAAACGGGATCGGCCTTAGCCGTCCCTCATCGAATATTATCATCGCGCCGGTCCCGCCTTTGAGCAGGTAACGGACCACGCCGTAACCAAGGTCTCTTGTGTATTCAATATCAAACGGTATCGGGGCAGAGGCCCTTAGCTCGTATCCCACAGTCTTGTCTACGATGGTCAGATTTATCCCCATTGATTCAAGGGTCTTTTTGACATAATTTTTCAGGATCCTCCCCAGTTGGATCTCGGACAATCTCACCCTGCCGGTCTCGTCTTTTTCCAGGGGCTCATGTTTCTCAAGCTCATCATGGTCGAATCTGTCGGCAATGCCTTCAGCGAGCACTGCAACGCCGTAGTCCCTGTCCATGGAGAGCCTTTTTATAATAGAGCCGGTGAGCACGTCCGCGACCTTTCTGAAGGAGACCTTGTTTTCAAATTCCTCGGAGATGAGTGTGACCGTTGCTCCGGCAGCCTTGCCGATCCCAAGCGCAAGATGCCCTGCATATCTCCCCATAGTGGTTATGAAATACCACCTGCCTGTGGTCTTCGCATCCTGTATTAAATTGTCAACGATGTTCACTCCGCGGTGACGGGCGGTCTGGTATCCGAATGTACAGGCGCCGCCCGGCAAAGGGATATCGTTGTCAATGGTCTTTGGGACATGAGCAACACTGAGCGAGCCTCTTGCCTCTCTTTCAATCCAGTTTGCCATGAAAAGCGTGCCTTCACCGCCGATGGTTATAAGATAATTGATGCCGAGTTTTTTGAGGGTAGACATCAGGACCTTGAACTTCTCTTTGACCTTGTCAGGATATTCACGGGACGTCCTTAAGATAGAGCCTCCCTGTGAGTGTATCATTGAGACATCACTTATGGTAAGGGGTATTGTGCAATTCAGGTCTCCGGCAAAAAGGGACTTGAACCCGCCCACTATGCCTATTACCTGTTTGCCTTCGTTAATGGCCTCTATAGTTGCGGAGCTGATGACGCCGTTGATCCCCGGCGCGGGTCCGCCGCCGACAATTATGCCTACTATGTCGTTATTTTTTTTTGGCATGCCCCTGTAAATCCCTTCTCGGCATATTCAGATAAAATCTTTAAAAAATACACTTATAACCACTGATGAACACCGATAATAAGAAAGA
>JACQXH010000103.1:0-1600 GCA_016208845.1 Nitrospirota bacterium
TTGCTTATCATATTGCGGTCCTGAGGGGGTGTGATGTGGACCAGCCCCGCAATCTTGCGAAGAGTGTGACGGTTGAATAGACAATAATAATATCTGTATTGTAAAAAAAATATACCACTTTTTTGTGAATATCTGATACAATAGAACAAGTGCAAACCCGTATGAACCTGTAACCGTTTAGTGTCATAAGAGTTACCGACTAACCAAAATTGTATTTTCTGAGTCCATTCTAATACTGAAAGCTAATGATTAAGCAAGTAATATTAAAAGACCTTAATCCGCAGCAGAAAGATGCAGTGCTTCACACTGAAGGCCCGTTGCTCGTCCTCGCAGGCGCGGGTAGCGGCAAGACCAGGGTGATAACTTACAGATTTGCTCACCTGTGCAGTGATCTTAAAGTCTCTCCTACTTCGATTCTTACCATGACATTCACCAACAAGGCTGCCGAGGAGATGAAACACAGGATAGAGAAGCTTTTGAATAAAGGCGTTAAAGGGCTGTGGATAGGCACCTTCCACTCGATGTGCAACAGGATTTTAAGGAGAGAGATCGAGGCCTTGGGCTACAAGAGAGATTTTGTCATCTATGATGATGACGACTCATGCAGTCTCATTCGATCTATTTTAAAAGACTTCAGTATCCATGAAGCCCTTTTTAAAGGGATTTCCTCAAAGATAACCTCTCTCAAGGCTTCTCTTATCGGGCCCAAAGAGTTCCTTGCCATGACTAATAATGAAGATGACTACGGCTTTGACGAGAAGCTTGCGCGGGTCTATGTCAGGTATCATGACGACCTGAAAAAGAACAATGCCCTGGATTTCGATGATCTGATAATGCTTACGGTCAAACTGTTCGACCAGCACCCGGCAGTGCTTGACAGATACAAAAAAGAATTTCCGTACATCATGATCGATGAGTTTCAGGATACAAATACAGCGCAATACAAGCTGGCACGGCTTCTTGCCGGAAGAAACGGCAATATCTGCGTTGTAGGAGATGACGACCAGAGCATCTATAAATTCAGAGGCGCTGATGTGAAGAACATATTGTCGTTTGATAAAGATTTCCAGAAGGTTAAGACAGTCAGGCTTGAGCAGAATTACAGGTCCACCCAGAATATCCTGGATGCGGCGGACGGCATTATATCACAGAACCCCTTCAGGAAACCGAAGAAACTCTGGAGCGAAAGGGGTTCGGGTGAAAAAATATTCTATTGTGTTACCAATGATGAAAAAGAGGAATCACGGTATATCGCAAAATCCATAAGGGAACTTTATCTGAAAGGCAAGCACTCGTATGCTGACTTTGCGATCCTTTACAGAGTGAACGGACAGTCAAGGGTCCTGGAGGAAGCGATGAGGCTGTATGGCCTGCCCTACAAGGTTATAGGCGGCATCAGTTTCTACCAGAGAAAAGAAATAAAGGATGTCATGTCCTACGTTAAAGTGATAACAAACCCCGAGGACTCTATAAGTCTGAAGAGGATCATTAACTGTCCTGCCAGGGGGATCGGTGCCACAACAATTGCGCGTATAGAGAATGAGGCGAAGAAAAAGGACAGGAGTCTTTTTGAGACGATGAAACACATGACAGGCGGCAA
>JACQXH010000103.1:1695-9578 GCA_016208845.1 Nitrospirota bacterium
TTATGACCCTTCATAGCGCAAAGGGGCTTGAATTTCCCGTGGTATTTATATCCGGTATAGAAGACGGATTGCTGCCGCATTTCCATGCCGTCAAAAATCCGGATGAGCTGCCTGAAGAACGCAGACTTTTTTATGTCGGCATGACCAGGGCTCAGGACCTGCTTGTTCTCACCGCAGCGCGTCAAAGAAGGCTTTACGCATTAATGCAAAATCAGGAACCGTCGAGGTTCCTCAACGAAATACCTGCTGAATATTATTATTTCATAGAGAAAAAGCCTAAACTCGAAGAACTCCAGGAAGCGGTCAAGCTGCCGGTCCAATTTATCGGCGCAGCGCTTTTCTCTACAGGGGCCCGGGTAAAACACCCCAAGTGGGGAGTCGGGGTGGTCAGGGACTGCTATGGCGAATGTGATGACCCCAAGGTCATGGTAAATTTCTCCTCTGTGGGAGTGAAGAGGCTTTCGCTGAAGCTGGCGCACCTGGAGAAACTGTAGATGGAGATCGAACGCGTGGCGCTGCTTGCAAGGCTTGAGCTTTCCATGGAGGAGCAGGAAATATTTTCAAGGCAACTAGGCAGCATTATAGAATATATAGACAAGCTTAATGAATTAAATACTGCCGGCATAGAGCCTACCGCCCATGTGCTTCCCATGAAGAACATATTCAGGGAGGATAAAATAAGGCCGTCGCTTCCCAGAGATAAGGCCCTTCAGAATGCCCCGGTCAAGACGGATGATTTTTACAGAGTGCCTAAGATAATAGAGTAGAATGTGCCGTTTGTTAACCCTGCTTTTGAAAGATTATATATCTGACGCATAGAATATTCTGCTTCTGTCGATATTCTTCAGTTCAGAGGAATCCATGCTCCTGATCCCGACAGATACTATGCCGCCTGTAATTTCTTTGACCCTTGCCATGATACAGGCATGGCTGAACTTATCTCCTTCATATGAATCCCTCATGTCAGAGTGCGCATCAAGATGGAGCACGCTCAGGTCCTTAAAGAATTCTGCGTGGGCCTTTATCGGTCCCAGGGAAACGGTGTGTTCTCCGCCCACGGCAACTACGAATTTTTTATCGTGTAATAAGCCCGAAACTTTGTTGCAGGCCTTTGCTGTCAGCTCTTTGGCATTACGGGCAACAACAGCCTTTTCAGTGAAGATCCCTTTTTTATAAACCTCAGATCCGGTCTCAATGTCATACAGCTCCATGTTCTTTGAGGCGCTGATAATCGCGCGGGGACCCTTGTCAGAGCCCTTTATCCAGGAACTTGTCTTATCAAACGGGATCGGAAGGACCACGATGCCGGAATTTGCGTAAGTTGAGTATTTATCCGGCAGGCCGCCGAAATTATCAGGGATCTTGTTTTTCAAGTTAATCCTAATAATACATTCAGGAAACCACAGAGACCACAGAGGGAAATTTTAATAAAAAAACATTTAATTACTTCATGGTTCTCTGTGTTCTCGTGATCTATCCTTTTGATATCGTAAACACTGTTGCTGTATAAGAGAGTACACAGAGAAGAGTAATATAATAAGACTTTTTTCTTTATTGTTAATGTCTTTCTCAGTGTCCTCAGTGGTAAATTGTATTTTTGGGTTAATCTGTTATAAAAACCGCAGAGGCAATTACCGTGGTCCAGAGACCATGTTTATCGCCTTCGGTAGACTGGCAGATATGCGTAGATCTGAAGGTGTACTTGCTTGCCTTGTAGACCTGCTTTCTTTCGTCCCATGCAAGATTCGGATCAAAGGGGATGCCCAGTGTAGTGGCAAGCATGCTTGCCGCAAGGTCTTCTGCGTATTCCCCTGATTTTTTAGCGGTCTCTCCGAACGAGTGGTGCTCTGAAAGGTAGCCGTAATTGCTGCTGTTCTTTGGAACGGCCAGGCCTATGGCTGTGGAGATAAGCCTGTTCGGCTCATTCGTTTCATTTTTCGCCATAACGCAAAATGTTATTTCCCCCGGAGAGATCAATTTTAACCCTTCAGCCCTGGTTATGACCTTACAGTTTGCAGGAAAAATGCTCGAAACATATACGAGGTTGCACTTCTCTATGCCCGCGCCTCTCAATGCAAGCTCAAAAGACGCAAGCTTGTCCTTGTGAATTCCCACTCCTTTAGTAAAAAAAACCTTCTTAGGTGTCATTTTGCGCCCTCTCAAACGTTAATTTTTTTCCCGCATAGAATATAACGCAAATTAATCAACTTTTGCAATAGGGAATTAGGTTTGACAAATCCATTGTCTGATCGTTTTCTATTGCGATTATTTATGATCCAGTGAAATGCATCTCAAGATACCACAGAGCACAGAGATAATCTCTAAAATATTAATTTCTTGAACTCCCGAAGGGTTCTCCATGTTTTCATCAGCTGAGTCGCTTATGCAATAAGAATCTTTGTTGCACAAAGGAGTGCACAGAGAAAAACAATGAAAATGAGTCTTTCTTCTTTTATTACTAATATCTTCCTCTGTGTCCTTGATTATGGGATGGGAAACCTGAGGAGCGTTGAAAAAGGCTTTCTGAAGGTCGGGGTAAATGCCCGGGTAACCGACAGGCCGGATGTTATTGAAAAGGCGGACGGCATTGTCCTTCCCGGCGTCGGCGCGTTCAGGGACTGCATGCGGGAATTAACAAATCTCGACCTGACAGACGCGATAGTCAATGCTGTAAAAAAGGGCAAACCATATCTTGGAATTTGCCTGGGGCTGCAGGTGCTGTTCAGTGAGTCTGAAGAATTCGGAAGATGCAGGGGACTTGATATTTTCAGAGGCAAAGTGGTGAAATTTGATTTCACCTCCTCCCTGTGTCCCCCCTTATCAATGGGGGAATTAAAGGGGGGTGTTAGCAATACGCCCTCGACAAACCAACCCCCAACCCCCAGCCACCAACCCCTCAAGATTCCGCACATGGGCTGGAATGAGATAAGCATTAAGAATAATAATCCGCTTCTTGCCGGGATCAGCGACCGGACATATTTCTATTTTGTGCACTCGTATTATGTAGTGCCCGAAGACAGCGCTGTTACAGCGGCTACAACAGATTATGGCACTGCTTTTACGTCAATGATATACAGAGGCAACGTCTTTGCGACGCAGTTTCACCCGGAAAAAAGTCAGGATGCCGGATTGAAGATACTTGAAAATTTCGGCAGGATCGTAGACAGCTTTGTCAGGGGGCGGTAACCTTCCTCAGATACTCTGCGCTCTCCTCTGGCAAAGCGTTATTGATAAACATGCCGGAGCCGAGCTCAAAACCGGCCGCCGTGGAAACCCGTGGGACCACGCTTATGTACCAGTGGGAATATTCTGATTTTGCGTCCTTTGGCCTGTTCGAGCGGATCGAGTAATTAAAATCCGGATTGTTGAGCCCGTAATAAAGTTTTGAAAGCAGGGTCTTCATGTTCAGTGCGAGGTCTGATATCTCGTCATCTGTGATATCAGAAAAAACAGCGCTGTGCCTTTTCGGGAATATCCAGGTGTGAAATGCTGATAATGCGGCATAAGGGATGAAGGTCAGGAAATGCTCTGTCTCAAGGATTATCCGTGATCCGTCCTTTCTTTCTTCTCCGCCGGTCTTGCATATTAAACATTCGCCGGTTATGTCGAAAAATCTTATGGTCTCGTCTATTCTGCTTCTTATCTGAAAAGGTGTGACAGGAGTGCCTATGATCTGAGAATGAGGATGCTCAAGCGATGTGCCTGCGGCCTCGCCGTGATTCTTAAAGATTATCACGTGGCCGATCCCCCGGTCAGCGTACAGTTCTGTGAAACGCCTTTTATAGGTCCTTATTATCTCTGAGATATGCTCTACAGGCAGCATGGCGGTTGTCATGTTATGAACAGGAGTTTCAATGATGACATCGTGCACGCCAAAACCTGACACAACGTGTTTGAGGCCCTCGTTCATGCGTCTTCTCTCGATATTCCTGTGAAGGGCGGCAAATTTATTAGGGACAATACGTATTTTCCACTGATCTCCATCAGAGATACGGAAGATCTCGTCAGGGGTCTTTGCTTCGTTGCCCGGACAGAAGGGACAGGTCGCTACAAAATCAGGAAGTGTCTTCCTTGAAGCCCTGATCCTGAAATCGTCAGGCCTCCTGGACCTTTCAGTGGCTATCACGACCCATTCTTTTGTTATGAGATTAAGTCTCAGCTCCGGCATGGCTTTAATGATACCATTTAGGCTATTGGTAATTCCATGAATAAAAATGTAATGGGTGTGCGACAAATTTATTAGTAACATGAGCGGCAGAATTTCACTATCTGAATCTGAAAAATATCCTAAAAAGTTGTCATTTTTTTCGAAAAGTCTGGATTCTCGCCGGAGCCTGCCCTCGAATGTCGTAATCGTGGGCGGGAATGACAGCGAGGTGGACGAAATCTGCCTATGTGATGTTATACAGATCTTCAAGCAATTGCTTAATGCTTTTCTTGAATATTGGGTGTCTTTTATAAGGCGCTATCTCTGACAGAGGCTTGAGGACGAATTCCCTGTCTTTGATGCCGGGATGCGGAATTTCCAGATCAGAAGATTTCAAAATTAGATCGTTATAGAAAATTATATCG
The DNA here is from genome assembly GCA_016208845.1 of Nitrospirota bacterium. Lineage (GTDB taxonomy): Bacteria > Nitrospirota > Thermodesulfovibrionia > UBA6902 > BMS3Bbin08 > JACQXH01. Next base: position 6,268 of record JACQXH010000103.1, read on the forward strand.
AGGTCTATGATCCGGGGGCCCCAGCGCTTGCTCTCCTTGCGGCCAACTGTGGTCTCTATATCTGTCAGGACTTCCAATAATCTTTCAGGCTCAAGCCCGGTTTCTGCCTCAACAGCCATGTTCATGAATTCAGGCTGTTCTTCTATTCCCCACGGTTCGGTCTCATAGAGTGATGAACGTTTCAGGACTTTTATGCCATTTGTTCCGAGCAATGCGACAGCCCTTTCGCAGTTTTCTTCTCTATTACCGAGATTGGAGCCTATACCGATGTAAACAATGGACATAGAAAAATAGTAGTAAGTAGTCAGGAAACAGTAAACAGGGAACAGCAAACAGTTGATAATAAACAGTAGAAAGATAAAATAAATTTTATCAATCCCTTTACTACTGTTTACCGTCTACTGTTTGCTGCATTAAAGTGCCTTCCCAATCCTCTCGACCGCCTCTTTCATCCTTTTTGCCGGAACTGTAAGGGCAAATCTTATGTAACCCTCTCCAGGAGCGCCGAATCCGTTGCCCGGGGTTCCGAGCACCCCTGCCTTATCGAGCAAATGAGCAACCAAGCTTGATGAACTGAAGCCCTTCGGCACACTTGCCCAGAGATAAAATGTGGCCTTTGGCTTTTCTGCTTCGATCCCAAGGCCTTTAAGCCCCTTGTACAGAATATCCCTTCTTCCCTGAAAGGTATCCCTTATTTTTCTAAGGACCGGATCACCCGTCCTCAGCGCCTCTATTCCTGCCTCCTGAACTGCCTGAAAAATTCCTGAATCAAGATTTGACTTTATCTTCCCAAGGCCAGCAAGCACTGCATGGTTGCCGACCGCGAAACCTATCCTCCAGCCCGTCATATTATATGTCTTGGAAAGAGAATGGAACTCTATGCCCACATCCCTGGCGCCGGGCAACTGAAGAAAGCTCAGCGGCTTCATATTATCATAATAGATCTCTGAATATGCGGCGTCATGGCAAACTATGATATTGTGTTTGGCGGCAAAATTTATGACGGCCTTATAGAAGTCCCTTCCGGCAACTGCAGAGGTCGGGTTATTCGGATAATTTATGAACATAAGCCTTGCTTTTTTGAGAACATCATTCGGGATGGCCTTTAGATCAGGGAGAAAACGATTTTTCTTAAGCAGGGGCATCATGTGGACCTCACCCCCTGCAAAGAGTGTTGAAACCGGATAGACCGGATATCCGGGAGAAGGCACGAGCACAACATCGCCCGGGTTAATAAATGCAAGAGGTATATGGCCGATACCCTCCTTGGAGCCTATCAGCGAGAGGACCTCTGTTTGAGGATTCAGGGAGACATTGAATCTTTCTTTGTACCAGTCTGCAACCGCCTGCCTGAAAGCCGGCATCCCTTCATATGAGGGATAGCGGTGGTGCTCCGGGTTCTGAACGGCTTTCTTCATCCTGTCGACAATATGCCATGGTGTAGGGATGTCCGGATCTCCTATGCTGATGTCTATAAGGTCAACACCCTTGCTTACAGCTTCCTTCTTCATCTTGTCGATCGCTGCAAAAAGATATGGCGGAAGGTGTTTGACGCGTGCTGCAAGCTCAATTGAAATTTTCTTGCTCAATACGGGCCTCCTGCGTTCGGTATTATTTAAATAAAAGTTGTTTATTATAAGTGTTTCGGATGATTTATTTCAAAAAGCCTTCCCGGTGATCTTCCCGTTCCGCATGACAAGGGCCGCGCCTGCGAGCCTTTCTGCCTGCGAGATATCATGCGTGGCGATGATCACGGTTGTCATTTTATCTTTTCTCAAATTTAAGATTATGTCCTCTATTATCTCTGTATTCTCCTGGTCGACCGAGGCAGTAGGCTCGTCAAGAAACAGCACCTCAGGCCCTATAACAATAGCTCGCGCAATGCCGAGCCTCTGAGCCTCTCCGCTTGAAAGGGTGAGTGCGGCATGGTTCTTCTTGTGGAGCAGGCCCACAAACTCAAGCGCCTTGTCAGCCTTTTCTTCCGCAGCCGGGCTGTTTATCCCTCGTATTTTTAATCCATAAGCCACATTTTTAAGGACCGTTGTATTGAAAATTCCCACTCCGGGCAGCACAAGGGTCATCCTTCGTTTTAATCCCATGTCATTTCTTAAAATAGTATTTTCTGAAGTTACACGCCCTGTTGATTCTCCCCTTGATTCCACTTCTGATAAAGGGGGGCAAAAGGGGGGATCTGAGAGATAATTTATTTCGCCCTTGTCAGGCTGTTCAAGCAGGGCGCATATCCTCAGGAATGTTGATTTGCCGCTTCCATTGGCTCCCATTAATGTATAAATACCTCCGCTGTCAAGGGAAACGGAACAGTCTTTCAGGACGGATCTTCCGTTGTAGCTTTTGCAGATATTAATTGCATTTAGCCCTAAACTCATACAGTTGTTTTTACCATGCCTTTTCTCTGCACTGCATGCAGGAAGCCGTTTATAATTAATGAAAGCATTATAAGAATTATGCCGAGGGCGATGGCAAGCTCAAAATTCCCTTTATCGGTTTCGAGTGCAATAGTGGTGGTCATGACCCTGGTATAGCCTGCAAGATTCCCTCCTACGACCAGTATGGCCCCGACCTCTGATACAGCCCTTCCGAATGCCGCGATCACGCCTGACATTATCCCGTATCGCGCCTCTCTCATGACGTTAAGCGAAGTCTGAAAAGGAGTCGCCCCCAGCGTCTGTGAGGCCTGTTTTATGATCGGGTCTACATTTACGATAGCAGAATGAGATAAGGACGCCACGATAGGGAATGCGAGGATGCTTTGAGCAATGACCATTGCCGAAGGCGAATAGAGCAGGCCCATAAAGCCCAGAGGCCCGCTCCTTGAAAGGATCAGATAAAGAAAAAGACCGGCCACGACCGGCGGAAGGCCCATGAACGTATTCATCAGGGTTATGACCAGCCCTCTTGCCGGAAACCTACTGAAGCTGACAATCGCCCCGAGCGCAAGCCCGGCACAGGCCGCGATCACAAGCGCAAGGCCTGAAACCCTGAGGGACAAAAAAATAATAGAGAGCAATTCCAGGTCAAGGCCTGCTATAAGAGAAAATGCCTTTGTAATACCTTCGATCATCTGATTTATTCTGCCGGAGCGGATTCTATTTTTCTATACATCCTCTATCCATAAAATTGTCTTCTTCAGCGGGCCGTGTTTCAACGCATTATATAATTTAAGATCAGCGGTCACCATGCGGCATCCACTGGTTTTCGCAAGAGCAAGATAAAGGCTGTCATAAAAAGACCTGCGCGATTCATGAGCAATGCTTAAGGCATCTGTCATGAGCAAACGCGAATTAACAATA
>JACQXH010000104.1 GCA_016208845.1 Nitrospirota bacterium
CGCACTCCTGCGATATTGCTTATTCCCCTGATTTCAAGCATGGGAATCCTGTACATTGCGCAGATGTGGGCAATGGCTGCGCCTTCCATGTTTTCGCAAATTGCCTTGAATCTCCTCTCAAGTTCTAAGGCCCTTTTCTGAGTGCCGGAAGTTGCGGAGACAGTGACAAAATTACCTGATCTTACTTTAGTGACGGGTAACGCCTGCCTGTCCGGTAGGCAGGCGTGACGGGTGACAAGATTAGAAACTCTTTTTAACAGAATATTATCTAATGGGAATTCATTAAAATACTTCTTCCTGCCGATCTTTAAAACCGGTATGCCGATTTTGTCCATCCCCTCAAATCCGGTGGAAGTTGCTACGCCATCATCACCGTATATTTCATTTGTTGCAACTGCAATGTCGCCGACCCTTAGCCCGGAGCCCGGATAAGCGCCGCCTACCCCTGAATTAATTACTTTGCTGACCTGATAATCTTCAAGAATGCACGTCGCAGAATGTCCGGCATTCACCTTGCCGATACCTGTATTCATGAGGATGACATTTGTGCCGAAGATCTTGCCCTGACAGACATCCTTTCCAGCGAACTTGTTTATCCGGACATTTTTCAAAAGTGATCTCAGTATGTCTGATTCAAAGGCTGAGGATGTTAATATTGCAAGAAATTTCATAAACTGTGGTTTATTATAGTATATAATTTGAAAATATTAAAATTAAAGATCAAAAATCAAAAATAAGGTATAAGAATTTTTCCATAATTTTAATATTTAATATTTGATTTTTAATATTGTGTTCATGAGGCTTTGGGCCTCTCTTATAATTTATCCCGGACAGGTATGAAGCGGGGGACATTTAATATATGCAAATTATTTGGGGCAACTGGACAGAGGCAAAACTGAACCACATCCTGAAGGAATTTTCCGGCATCAGCGAGGCAGGGTCAAGGATAAATTTTATCTCGGAGAAATTTCTCAATACAGCATATAGAGAATCGACCCTGACTGGAGATGCTGATACACCGGAATCGCTTGTAATAAATCTTGAGGCAGTTGATTGTTTCACATTCATCGATTATGTGGAGGCCATGCGGCAATCCGGCTCTTTCCATGAATTTATAGAGAATCTGGAAAAAGTGAGATATAATTCCGGGAAAGCAGCTTTTGAAAACAGGAATCATTTCTTCACCGACTGGCGTGAATTCAACTCTGACTGTGTCGATGATATTACAGGACACGTCGGGCTTAAAAAAACCAGGAGCATTACAAAAATCCTCAACCTGAAAACAGACGGCACATGTTTTCTTAAAGGGATCCAGCCTAAAGAGCGGGTCATTAAGTATATCGCTTCAACTGATGTCAATCATTCAGTTATTGAAGATCTTAAGACAGGGGATTATGCAGGCATATCTTGAGAGCAACCGGGATTGGATGTCTCGCATGTGGGGATTATAATTAAGAACGCCGATGAGATTTATTTGAGACATGCCTCATCTGCAGCAGGAAAAGTTATTGATCAGGATCTCATGGATTATATATCAAAGAAACCGGGGTTGATAATATTCAGGCCTCTCAGCTATCCAAAAGACTTGGAATAAGAGATGCGGAATGCTGAAGAGACACAATAATGACACCCTGGAAATATTAAAGATCAAAGATCAAAAATCAAAAATAAGGTATCAGAATTTTCCATAATTTTGATATTTAATATTTGATTTTTAATTTTGTATTTATGAGGCATTCAGCCTCTCTCTTAAATTTATTTTGACGGGCATGTTGAGGAATAATAATTCCGGAGTATGATTGGATACTAAAAAGAAAAAATCAATTCTAAAAGTTATCTTAAGCGGCCGGATGCTCACGACATTTCTCATGGGTTTTGCCTGCGGCCTGCCCCTTCTTTTGACTATCACCGTGCTTCAGGCATGGATGAAGGAAGAGGGCGTTGACCTGACAGTTATCGGGCTTATGTCCCTTGTCGGCATTCCCTATACAGTAAAATTTCTCTGGGCGCCGGTGCTTGACCGTTTTACCCTGCCTTTTCTTGGCAGGAGAAGGGGCTGGCTCCTTGTGGCCCAGGCGGCCCTGATCCTCTCTATCGCATATATGGGGCTAAGCAGTCCTAAAAATGATCCATGGATGCTTGCCTTTGCGGCATTTTTGGTTACCTTCTTCAGCGCCTCTCAGGACATAGTGGTCGATGCATACAGGCGGGAAGACCTTGCTGATGAGGAACTCGGGTTTGGTTCGTCGCTTTATATAAACGGGTACCGTCTGGGAATGCTGCTGGCCTCAGGAGGCGGGCTGATAATGGCTGACCACATGTCTTTTTCTATGGTATACCTGATAATGGCAGGCTGTATGCTTCCCGGAGTATTGACCACACTCCTTGCCCGTGAACCAGCAGCCGCTTTCGGTGTGCCTAAGACAATGAAGGAAGCGGTTATATATCCTCTGATTGAATATTTCAGCCGTAAGGGTGCGCTCTGGATACTCGCCTTTATTCTGCTGTACAAGATCGGTGACACAATGGCGAGCGCAATGACGACCCCTTTTTATCTTGATTTAGGCTTTTCAAAAACAGAGATCGGCGCGGTCGTCAAGCTCTTCGGTTTCTGGGCGACGATTGCAGGGAGTTTGATAGGCGGAGTGCTCATGCTCCGGCTGGGGATTAAACGTTCACTCTGGGTCTTTGGATTTCTTCAGGCCATATCAACTGCAGGATTTGTCATGCTTGCGCGTATCGGCCACAGTGTTCCGGCGCTGTCCGCGGTAATCGGTTTTGAAAATCTGAGCGGCGGCATGGGGACTGCCGCCTACTCTGCGTTCATGGCAAGCATTACGAATAAAAAATTCACTGCCACGCAGTACGCGCTCCTGAGCAGTCTGATGGGGATCCCAAGGGTTCTTGCCTCTGCCCCGACCGGCTATTTAGCCAAGAACACAGGCTGGGAGAGTTTTTTTATTTTATGTACATTATTAGCCGCCCCCGGGATGCTGATATTGCTTAAATTTGCCCGATGGGATGCAAAGAATTAAATATAGGGCAGAAAGACAATTATCCTATCTTTGTACAGCAGTGTCCGGTTAAAAAATGATCTTAAATGTCAGATGGAATCGATTTTATGGCCGGCTGAGCCCATTCTTTTTGGTACTATATATATTGAAAAATTCCCTGATGATCATATATCAATTATTCTTTTTTAAGATATAATCTATTATGTAAAGTAAGTTGGGAGGGTGTTCATGGTTAAATACATCGGGATCAACCATGTGGCTTTAGCAACTGCTGACATGGACAAAACCATCCGCTGGAGAGACCTGCTTGGCATGAGATTGGTCGCCGGTATGGGAAGGCCTGGTAACAGGCAATATTTTTTCGGAATAGATGAGAATGTGATGATATCTTTTTTTGAGTGGTCTGATGTAGAACCTGTCCCTGACAAAGACCCCGGCCGGCCTGTCAAAGGGCCTTTCAGCCTTGACCATCTGTGCATCCAGGTCGCATCTGAAGATGAAATATGGGTGCTTAAAGACAGATTGGAGTCCGCCGGAGTGTGGGTAACTGAAGTGATCGACAATGGTTTTATTCATTCCATATTCTCTACAGACCCCAACAATATCCAGATAGAGTTCTGCTGTGCTGTAAAGGGGGTTTCCTTTTTTAAGAACCCCAAAATGGTGGATTCAAAACCTTCAGCAGTGACGATGGAAGGGACTGAGTCTCAGTCAAATAAATGGCTGCTTGCAGGTCAACACTCTTTACCGCAAGACCGAAAGATATATCAGGGAGAACTGAAGAAAATACTGACAGAAGAGAATAAATGGTGAAGGTCTATGAATATCCTGACGGCAAAATATTATATGTAAAGAAAAGGAGTGGCGAGCCTCTATACATTGAACTTGAAATTGATAATATCCCCGTCCCGGACGGCATAGGTCTTGCCCTCGAGCCTCATAAGCCCTTTTTCCTTTACCCTGACCATGTCTTCCTCTGACGATATGAAATCATCATAACCCACAACCTCGGCGCGGATGAAACCGCGCTCGATGTCCGAATGGATCTTGCCTGCGGCCTGATGTGCGCTCGTCCCTTTTTTGATGGTCCAAGCCCTGACCTCGTCCTCGCCTACGGTAAAAAATGACATAAGGCCAAGTGCATCGTAAGAGATGCGGCACAGTCTGTTCATCGCAGGCTCAGCAATGCCCAGATCTTCAAGAAAGGCCTTTGCCTCATCAGGCGGGAGCTGGGCTATTTCCATCTCTATTTTTCCACACAGCGCTATGACATGGGGGACCGAGCTTTGTCCACGGTCTATAAAATACTTCTTAATTTCATTCTGGAAATTTCTCACTTTTTCTGAGCTGATGTCTTTTTCGTCAATATTGAGCGCGATTATTTCAGGCATTGTAGAGAGAAACTGGTATGCAACCATCAGCCTTTTTTCTTCGTCACTGAATTCGAGGTTTCTTAGGGAAACCTCATCCTCAAGGGCTTGTTTACATTTCAATAAAAAATGTCTGTCAGTCTCATCTATCTTCTTTCCTTTTTTTGCCTGTTCCTCGATCTTCTGAAGCCGCTTTTCAACAAAATCCAGGTCTCCCAGGATCAACTCTGCCTCAAATGATGATACATCCCTTACAGGATTGACGCTTCCCAGCGGATGCATGACTGATTCGTCCTCAAAGGCCCTTACGACATGCACGACGGCATCTGCGTCCTTGATAAGGCTGAATACCTTTGCATTTTGCGCGGCATCGCCTCCTGAGGCAATGCCGACATAATCAATGTACTCGACTGTCGCATGTGTCGTCTTCTTTGGTTTGTAAATTGATGACAGCCTGTCGATCCTTGCATCGGGGACTCTGACAACACCGAGGAAACACAGATTTAATAAATCAGATTCTTAACTTCTTTTAGTTTCCGTGTCAATCTGTGGAAATCCGTGTCCAAAAATCTTATTTAAGCTATTTCCCGGAATGCCTTATATGCTGAGCGGGCAGTCTTGTTTATGTCTGCATCTGAATGCGCAAGGGACATAAAACCAGCCTCAAACTGTGAGGGCGCAAGGTTGATACCACTATCGAGCATTGAGCTGAAGAATTGCGCAAACTTTCTGGTATCTGCTTTTTTTGCGGTCGCGTAATCAAAGACTTCCGAGTCAGTAAAATACGTGCAGAACATGGTGCCCGCCCTGTAGAACCTTGTCTTCATGCCCGCGCGTTTTGCCGCATCTTTGAGCGCCCCCTCAAGGGACTCTGACTTGGCCAGGATCTTCCTGTACACATCAGGTTTTGATAATATCTTCAGCGACTCTATACCTGCGGTCATCGCAAGCGGATTTCCTGAGAGTGTGCCTGCCTGATACACAGGGCCGTCAGGGGCAACCATTTTCATTATATCTGCCCTGCCCCTATATGCGCCGACCGGCAGTCCGCCGCCGATCACCTTTCCAAGACAGGTCATGTCAGGTTTTATTCCAAAGGCTTTTTGAGCACCTCCGTAAGAAACCCTGAACCCTGTCATCACTTCATCAAATATCAATATCACTTCGTATTTCTTCGTCAGCCTTCTTAACCCTTCATGAAAACCGGGCTTCGGAAGAACACATCCAATATTCCCGACTACCGGCTCTATGATAACGCATGCGATATGTTTTGCCTCTTTTTTTAAGACAGCCTCGAGGACCTTCAGATCATTGAACGGAAGCGTGATAGTATTTTTTGCGTAATCTTTTGGAATGCCGGCACTGTCCGGCACTCCGAATGTCATGGCGCCTGACCCGGCCTTTACAAGAAGACCGTCTGCATGACCGTGATAGCACCCCTCGAATTTAATCACCTTGTCCCTGCCGGTGAATCCGCGGGCCACCCTTATCGCGCTCATTGTTGCCTCTGTGCCTGAGTTCACCATTCTCACGATCTCAATGGACGGATATGCCTTGCGGATCATTTCAGCAAGCTCGATCTCAAGCGGAGTTGGAGCGCCGTAGCTCGTGCCTTTCTCGCAGGCCTTCTGCAACGCCTTTATAACTGCCGGATGGGAATGTCCGAGTATCATAGGACCCCATGAGAGGACATAGTCTATGTAATCATTTCCGTCGACATCATAGATCCTTGAACCCTTTGCCGACTGAATGAATATCTTTTGAAAAGCTCCAGTGATCTTTTATGATTCAGTCTTGGCATATAAATTCTCCGGCTTCTTATTAATGTGTCAGAAGGGATTTATTAATCCCCGTCATTTATAAGACTGAATTATATCATATGAAGCATGGATAATTGTGACATAGGAAAATCGTATTTAGCCACAGATCTTCGCGGATCAACACGGAAACTGAAAAAATAATATTAAAAATCAAATATCAAATATTAAATATAAGGAATTCCATAATTTTAATTTTTGATTTTTTCATTTTGATTTTAAAAAACTGTGACACAACTTCTCAACCTCCTAACTTCTGATAGTTTCCGATTTATTTAATCTGTGCCTGCCTACCGGCAGGTTCATCCGTGGTTAAATTCGTTTTGTTTTTATATCTGTCGTTATCTGTTTGCCGGTCCGAAGGACACTGTGGATAGGCAGGTCCGTGTTTATCTGTGGTTAAATAACGTTTCTTGAGTTCATTTTTAATTCCCTAACTCATTCAGAAAATTAAAGAAATTGCCGATCAGAATAGAGAGGGGAGAAGTGCGTGGAATGAAGGAAGAAAGGGAGAAAAAAAGTTGTCCCTGACGATTAATTCGAACATAATGTCCATGATGGGCA
>JACQXH010000010.1:0-13285 GCA_016208845.1 Nitrospirota bacterium
AGAAGCGCTGAATCTTTTCCCCAGGCCTGCAGACGGGACAATGGCGATAATTTTTTTCTTCATCCTATAAAAAGCTTTTTAGCCACAAATTATCACGAATTGTCACGAACAAACACGAAGTTGTGACTGCCATATTTATCACCCATTTGTTTAAAGAAATATCTATCTTGAAGGTTTTATTTCTTTCGTGCATATTCGTGCCTGCCGGTAGGCAGGTTCATTCGTGGCTATCAGCAGTTTTTGGGTTCATCAGTGCTTTGCCATTTTAAGCTCTTCCCGGTCCATCTCTTCCTTGAGTTTTGTGAATATCATCCGTCCCGCTGTGGTCTGAAGCACACTCGTTACAACAACATCAACATTCTTATTTATAAGCTTTCTCGCATTATCTACAACAACCATCGTGCCGTCTTCAAGATACGCGACGCCCTGATAAGATTCCTTGCCCTCTTTTAAAATAAAGACGTTCATGCTCTCGCCGGGCAGAACCACAGGTTTGAGGGCATTGGCAAGCTCGTTTATGTTAAGTACTGAAACGCCCTGGAGTTCTGCTACCTTATTCAGGTTAAAATCATTGGTTATTATTATGCTGAAGCTCCTGCAGTATAAACTGGGGGAAGATAAAGGTCCCTTCTATAAAGCCGGTCTCACAAATATCCGCTATCCTGCCGTCAATGATAACGCTCGTATCAATCACCTTATGACTTCCATCCTCTGCCCCGCCTCCTTTAAGTGTCTTAAAGAGATCTGACAAAGTGAGGTTCCTGCCTTTTTTAAGCCCCAGAAGAAATCCGCTGTACCCAAAAAGAGTATTCAGCACGACCGGAATATAGAATCCATTTATATGACTGAAAAGACTTTTTATAGGATAGTAGATCAAATTCCCGATTAAAATGCCCAAAGATAAACCTATAAGTCCGCACAGGATAGTCCCGGAATTTATCCTGTCAAATATGTACTCTAAAATAAGCCCGATTATCCCGGTCCCGATACCAAGGCCGAGTCCGACATAAGGCACGCCTTCCTTTAAGCCTATCAGGTAGCCGCCTACGGTGAAAACCAATAAAAAAACAGCTCTCGCAATCATAATTTTGCCTTTCTATTCAGACTACCCGCTGAGGGTTATATAAAATTTCTTATCTCCGCGATTAATGTATAAGAGCACAGGGTCACCTTCTCTAATACGAGAAGTTATATTATTAAACTCCCTCAGGTTTGTTACCATCTTCTTGTTGATCTCCTGGATCACATCCCCCTTTCTCAGCCCCGCGTCTTCAGCAGTACTGTAAGGCTCGACGCTGATTATAACAACGCCCCTTTCTTCTCTTGAAAGGCCAAGCTGTTTGGCTATATCCTGCGTAAGTTCCATAACTGAAAAACCGGCAAAGGTGTTCTCATCTGTCGGCTCTGTTTGCTGCCGTTCCGTCGATGTCTCTGGCATGTCCTTCGGAAGTTCCACGACCTTTGCCGACAGGGACAGGGGCTTGCCATCCCTCATGACCTTTATGGTAACGCTGCTGCCAACCTCGCTCTGGGCGATTATATTCCTTAGAGACTCGGCATCATTGACTGCTTTATTATTTACCTCAAGTATTACATCGCCTCTCATCAAACCCGCTTTTTCGGCAGGGCTGCCCTTGAACAGGTCGCTGACAATAGCGCCTTTGCCATTGTGAAGCCCGAATTCTTTGGCAAGCTCGGGTGTCAAGCTCTGGATCGTGACGCCAAGCCAGCCCCTTGTGACCTTGCCTTCCTTTACAAGCTGCTTCATTACTGATTCAACCATATTGCTCGGAACTGCAAAGCCTATCCCCTGATAACCGCCGGTCCTGGAGAATATTGCCGTATTGATGCCTACAAGCTCTCCCTTTATATTTACCAGGGGCCCTCCTGAATTTCCGGGATTTATGGCAGCATCGGTCTGGATAAAATCCTCATAATCAGCAATGCCGACATTGGCCCTTCCAACAGCGCTCACTATTCCCATCGTAACCGTATGGCTGAAACCATAAGGATTTCCAAAGGCCAGCACAAACTCCCCTACCTGAAGACCGTCTGAATCACCCCATCTTACCGCGGGAAGGTCTTTGGCCGATATTTTTATTATGGCAATATCTGTCTTGGGGTCCTTGCCGATGATTTTGCCATTATAACTACAGCCGGGCTCACCGCCTTTACCACATCAGAAAATGCAGCGCTTTTACCTGTTATATCAGCGGGCAGTCTCGGGATAAAGGCCGTAGTCTGCTGAATGGTTTTAGACGAAAAAAAACCCAAATTACCGGCTATAAAACCTATGACAACAGAGATGAAAATGAGGAATATTGCGGTTTTTTTGCTCATCTGATAATTATACATCTGAAAGTTTGACCTTGTAAAGTAAACCGGGCGGGCATAGAGCGGGTTAATATTTTTTAATGTCCTCGTGGTAAACTTATTCCATGATTTACCTCAATAATAAACTTGTTCCTGAGTCCAGGGCCATGATCTCTGTATTTGACCACGGGTTCCTGTACGGCGACGGCATTTATGAGTCACTGAGGGCTTATAACGGAACGGTCTTTAAACTCGACGAGCACATAGACCGCCTCTTCCGCTCGGCGTCATTTATCAGGCTCAAGATACCGAAGACTGCTGAAGAGATAAAAAAGGCAGTTTGCAGGACAATGAGGGCTAGCCGGCTTCGCAATGCATTTATAAGAATAAGTGTTTCCAGGGGGGCAGGGCCGATAGGGCTGGACCCTGCATTATGTCCAAAACCTGCGTTTGTGATAATCCCGCGCGCCTTTAAAGAATATACTAAAAAATATTATGAAAATGGGGTAAGCATCGCGGTAGTGAATGTGAGAAGGAATTATGCAGGTGCGCTCGATCCACAAATGAAATCCCATAATTTTCTTAATAATATACTCGCTAAAATTGAGGCAAAGGACCGGGGCGCTTTTGAGGCAATAATGCTCAATTACAGGGGTTATATCGCAGAAGGGACCATAGCAAACATCTTTTTTATCAAAAACAGCATCCTCTGTACACCGTCGCCTGACGTCGGCATTTTAAACGGGATAACCCGGCGTGTGATAATGGATGCTGCAAAAGGATTAAAGATCAAAACAAAAGAAGGTAAATTCACCCGCAAGCATCTTTACGGTGCTGATGAGGTCTTTATTTCTAACACATCGATGGAAGTTATGCCGGTAACTGCGGTGGACAACATCCGGATCGGCAAAAAGGCAGGCAATATTACGAGGATGCTCGGCATGGCATATAAGGAGAAGGTCTCAGAGTACCTTAAAAACAATAAATGCAGGATATAGCAAAGCTCATTGATCATACTCTCCTTAAACCAACTGCAACTTCAAATGAAATAAGAACGCTTTGTACTGAGGCCCTGGAATACTCATTTTACTCTGTCTGTATCCATCCTTTCTTTATTAAGACAGCACGGCAGGTTCTTCAGGGAAGTGAAGTCAGGGTGGCCACTGTTATAGGATTTCCGCTTGGCATGTCACTCAGGGATGTTAAGATATCAGAGGCCATGGAGTCAGTTGCGTCAGGCGCAGATGAGTTAGACATGGTCCTGAATATCGGCAAGGTCAAGGAGCATAACTGGGACTATGTAAGAAGAGAGATCTCAGGCCTTGTCACCGCGACCCCGCGGTCTGTGCATAAGGTGATCATTGAGGCCTGCTGCCTTTCGGACGATGAGAAGGTCAATGCCTCCTTGTCAGCCCTTGATGCAGGAGCGGAATTTGTTAAGACCTCGACCGGCTTCGCAGCCTCAGGTGCGGTGCTCCGGGATGTCGAACTGATAAGGACAGCAACAAAAGGCAGGATAGGCATAAAGGCTGCCGGCGGCATTAAGACCCTTAACGATCTGTTGACCTTTGTAAAAGCCGGTGCTTCGCGAATAGGGACAAGCAGCGGTGTTGAGATCATGAAAGAGAAACATTGACCGGTCAGCAGGAGGCGATTATCCGGTCATGGCAAAAACTATTTCCCGCTCTTCTATGTCAACTCGCTCGATCCTGAGATCGATCTCATCTCCTATGTGAAAGGTTTTCTTTCTGTTCCTGCCTGTCAGGCAGTAGCGGTCTTCATTGAATTTGTAGTAGTCATCGTGCATATATGAGACATGCAGGAACCCTTCGACAAAATATTCCTTAAGCTGCACCTTAAGGCCGTAAGGTGTGACGTCAGTTATAAAGCCCCTGCACTCATCACCTGTCTTATCCTTCATAAACCATACTCTCATTGCATCAATGACTTCACGTTCAGCCTCCTCGGCGACCCTCTCCCTTCTTGAGCAATGAGAGGCTATCTCAGGCAATAGCTTTTCAAGATATTGTATCTTTTTATCGGAGAGTTTCTTTTTCCTGATCAGGTCTTTCAGGATCCTGTGGACCACAAGGTCCGGATATCTGCGTATAGGAGAAGTGAAATGTGTGTACGCATCAGAGGCAAGGCCGAAATGCCCCATGTTATCAGTGAAGTACTTTGCCTGCTTGAGTGAACGCAGGAGTATAATGTTAACTATCGATTCCGTAGGCCTGCCTTTTGTCTGCTTCAGGATCTCATGGAAGGCCCGTGATCCCGTCTTTTTCACTTCCAGCCCAAGGGCTGTGAAGATCTTTTTCATGCCATCAAGTTTTTCCCCATCAGGCTTCAGATGTATCCTGTATATCGAAGGCACCCCTGATGATTCAAGATAAGATGCAACAGCCTCATTGGCGGCTATCATAAATTCTTCGATAAGCACATGGCTCAGGCTACGTTCGGCCCTGATTATGGCCTCGGGCCTTCCCTGCAGATCAAGGAGCACTTCAGGTTCCGGCAGGTCAAAATCAAGGCTGCCGCGTTTGATCCTCCGCTGCCTGAGAAGGCCGCATAGCTCATGCATAGCCTCAAAGCCGTCAAGCAGATAGGCGTATCTGTATCTCTCATCAGGGTCATTATCAACAAGGATCTTCCGCACCGAGGTATAGGTCATCCTTTCATTGCTGTTAATGACGCTCGGATGAAAATCCTTTTTTATCAGCTGCCCCTTTTTGTCAAAGTGCATCACAGGACAAAGCCCTCTCCGGTCTTTTTTATGGATACGGCATCATCAAAGTCTTTGGCCATCTCGCCGTCAATGGTCACTGTGAGCAAATCCCTGTAATCAACCCTTCCGCTGGCGCTGATCTTTTCTCCAAAGCCCCGCGCCTCCTCGACGACAGGAGAAGGGAATTTATGGGGGAGGGAATGATCCTCAATAATGTAGTCGATCTCCAGCCCTGGACTGTCAACAGCAGGCAGCACCTTAATGACCTTTCCCTCGGGAGGCCGGGATGCGGTCGGGTATGAAGTCAGTTCAGCTAAAACGGTATCACCGACCTTTGCCCTTGCTGACGGGCCTATGTAAATATCAAAAGGAATTTTTTTATCCTTTGGTTTTACGTAATAGAAATTTTTTCCGTAACATACCTTGCCAATAATGTTCTTTTGGCCCCGCTCAAGGATTTTAATTACACGGCCTTCCCGGCGTCCGGCGCTTTCAACACGAATGACGACCCGGTCCCCTGACATTGCTCCTGAGGTCTTTCTTGGCGGGATGAAATAATCCTGTTCTCCCAGCTTGTCAGGCAGGACAAATCCGTAGCCGTCCCGGTGAGCCTCAAAAAAACCGGTTGTAAGTCTCATCTCTTCTGCTATACCATAAAGACCGGAACGGGTTTGAACGATCTCGCCTGATTTGTTCAATGATTTCAGGGTTTTTTTGAGAGAGCGGAGATCATCCCCGGATATCCTGAGGGCTTCAGCAATGTCTCCGAGGCTGACCGGCCTGCTGGTCTTTGTTTTTAGATATTGAAAAATTGCGTTCTTATCTATCGCCATGATAGCAATTATATCATAATGCTTGTTTATACAAGGTTTTTTGCGTCTTTAATACTTGAATAAAAAGCAGATCTATTACTATTTCAAATATTCATATTGAAAATATATAAATAATTTCAGATATGTGATAATATGAACACTATATCTCAATTTCAGGAAATCAATAAATGTCTTATACTGTTTTTATCTTATCATTCGCCATCTCCTGGGTGGCGGTGCCGTCAATAAAAGTCCTTGCCAGAAATCAGGGAGCTGTGGCACTTCCCGGCAGGAGGCACATACACGCAAGGCCGACCCCTAAATTCGGCGGCATAGCGATCGCCTTGAGCGTTCTTTCGATCTCGTTCTTTATTTTTCCTGCCAATAAAATAATCATCTCATATCTTTCATCCTCTGCCTTGATGCTGCTGCTTGGTATTCTGGACGACGTAAAGGAAACCAGATGGCAGGTCAAGCTGTTGATCTCACTTGCTGCCACTACTATTTTAATCTTAGGCGGGGACTTATGGGTCAAAAGCCTGGGGAACATGTTCGGGCTCGGCGAGATCTACCTGGGCCTGTGGGGGATCCCTTTTACGTATTTTGCAGTGTTCGGCATAATCAATGCAATAAACCTGATAGACGGACTTAACGGGCTTGCCTGCGGGGTTGCGTCAATAGCCTTCATGTCCTTTGCGGTCTTTGCGTATATGTACGGCAATGAGACAGTTTTTTACCTGAGCCTTGCAAATCTTGGTGCCACACTCGGACTTCTCAATTACAATTATCCAAAGGCAAAGATATTTATGGGCGACTCGGGCAGTTTGTTCATTGGTTTTTCTCTTTCGGTCTTATCAATAATGCTGACTCAGGGAAGCGGCAAGGTCTCGCCGATGATCCCCGTGATAATTTTGGGCATTCCCATATTTGACACCCTTAGGGTTATGATAGTCAGGTTTATCCATAACAAGCATCCCTTTGACGCGGACAAGACGCACCTGCATCACCTCATGGTGAGGTCAGACCTCAGGTCAAGGAGCGTGGTGAAAAGAATTTGGCTCCTGTCGTTATTAATGTCACTGCTGGCCTTTAGCCTCCGAGGCTATGATGAATGGATAATGTTTTCAGCTTTTATTGCCGCCAGTGTCTTTATTGGCATTTATATTGAAAATCTTAAAATACTTAAGTCAGCAAGAAAAAATGGCCGCCATTAAACACATTGAACTTTCTGCTTGAATAAATAAAACCGCAAGGTTTAAAATAGACCTCACTGATCTGATCCTGTAAGGATTTCCAAAACTTAAGAATACATGATAAAACTGCGTTGCCTTAGGTCAAGTTTATTATTTTTATTATTGCTGTCTGTATCGGGGGAATTGGCCTATGCAGAGCAGGTGCAGATGATACCGGTATCACCCAATGCGCTTACATCTGCAGCTCCTTCGCCGCTATTGCAGCAATCAACACAGCAGCCCGTCATACTGCAACTGCCTGCCCCTGAAACTACTCAGGCATCTCCTCTCCAGCAGGCGCCTGGCCTGACTCAGCAACTTCCTGAAAAACCATCAGAGATCGAGAATTTCATATCCGGCAGTACGTCATCTGTAATATCTACCAATATCAAACAGTTCGGTTATGACCTCTTCAGGCAGTCTTCTTCAGCATTCGCTCCTGCCGCAAATGTGCCGGTAGGGCCTGACTATGTTATCGGACCGGGGGATGAAATAAAGATCTCTGTATGGGGAAAGATCGAGGGTCAGTGGAAAGTGGGTGTTGACAGGGACGGCAATATAAGCCTGCCAAAGATAGGCACGCTTGGAGTCACAGGTTTGACCTTTAAGGAATTAAAGGATGTTCTTTTGAAGGAATTTTCAAAATACTATACCGGTTTTGAAATGAATGTCAGCATGGGCTCTTTAAGGACCATAAGGATATATGTTGTCGGCAACGCAGAAAATCCAGGGACATATACTGTCTCATCTCTTTCGACACTGGTTAACGCGTTATTCCAGGTTAGAGGACCTAATAAAACAGGGACTATGAGAGATATTCAGGTAAAGAGAAACGGGAAAACAGTCGTGAATTTTGATATGTATGATTTTCTTTTAAAGGGCGACAAGACAAGAGACATCAGGCTCATGCCTGAAGATGTAATATTCATACCAACCGTCGGACCGATCGTCGGTATCGCAGGAAATGTCAGAAATCCTGCTATCTATGAAATTAAAGGAGAGACCCGCCTCCTTGAATTAATAGGCATGGCAGGAGGGCTTACCAGCATTGCCTTTAAAGGAAGGGTGCAGGTCCAGCGGATAGAGAACAATCAATTCAGGAATTTATTTGAAGGCGACCTTATAGATCTGGAAAAGAATACAGACAAGAACTTCTCTCTCCAGGACGGGGATCTGGTCAGGGTCTTTTCAGTTGCAGAAACAAAAAATACTATCACTGTCACAGGAGCTGTTGCTTATCCCGGGGATTATGGGATCGTTAAAGGAGTAACAAAAATTAAGGATATAATTTCCCTTGCAGGCGGGATATTGTATTTTGCCTCCAGTGACGCCGAGCTCACAAGGACAACGGTCTCTCCCTTGGGCCCCAAAACAGAAAGATTCAGTCTCGACATCTTTAAGGCAATGGACGGAGACCCTCAGCATAATCTCCCTCTGGAGATAAATGATTACCTTTTTATCCGGGCTGTACCGGAATGGAGGCTTTATCAGACTGTGGCAATAAGCGGCGAGATAAAATTCCCCGGCACATATATCATTAAAAAAGGAGAGAGGTTGGCCTCTCTTATTGAGAGGGCCGGGGGTTATACTGACAAGGCATATCTGAGAGGCGCGGTTTTTATCAGAAACAGCGTCAGAGAGCTGCAGCAGAAAAGCCTTGATGAGATGATTGCAAGGCTTGAGCGCGAGTTGCTTGCCGGCGGCTCAATACAGGTATCCACTGCTGTGTCAGCAGAAGAGGTAGAGTCAAAAAAGCTGGAGATGCAACAGAAACAGGAGTTCATTCAGTCCTTGAGAAATCTAAAGGCCACGGGAAGAATGACAATAAGGCTGGCCCATCTCAGATTATTAAAAGGAAGTGAATATGACATAGAGCTTGAGGAAGGCGACAATCTTTATGTCCCCATCAGGAGCAGTGCAGTTAATGTGACAGGCGCGGTCATGTCCAGGGGAAGCTTCGTTTATTCCGAGCGTTTTGATTATAAAGACTATATCGAAATGGCTGGCGGAATGGCAAAATATGCAGACACTGATAATATTTATGTCTTAAAGGTCGACGGCAGCGCGAAAAAGCTCTCAAAGGGGTTTTTTGACTGGAATGCATCAAAATCCAGGTGGGAAGTATCTGCATTAGGCGAGGAACCCAGAGATATTGAACCCGGAGACTCGATTGTTGTGCCTGAAAAATTAGAGCGTATCGCATGGCTGAGAGAGACTAAAGACCTGACGCAGATAATTTATCAGATAGCTGTCTCTGCGGGCGTTATGATAGCGCTGTTTTAATCAAGACCCAAGATAAGAGAATCACCACAGAGCACACAGAGATAAAGAAAATATTAGAATAAACTCCAAATATCAAGCGCCAAAATACAAATAAGCACAAAAATACAAAAATGAAATTCCAAACGTTTTGCATATTGGAAATTTGATTTTGAATATTATTTATAGTTTGTCATTTTTATTTTGGAATTTACTCTCCTCTGAGTCCTCTGTGGTTTACCTGCCTCCGGCAGCGCCAAAGCTTGCCCGCTGTGGCGGGGCGACCAGGGTTAATTACATTATTCGGGTTAAAAAAAAACATACGATAACAGCTTCTGTCATCTCCTGCATATCTATGCAATGCGCCTTTCTGTTTCTCTTTTTTTTAACTGCATTCATTTATTTAGATATCCTAATTGCCTCTGCTTCTGATGAGCCTTTCACTCATCCTTCGAACCGGGGTGAAACGGGCCTTATGGAAATTCCAACGGCAAGGGTAATGAAAGAAAGCAGCTTCCGTCTCGGCATCGGCCAGATAAAACCATACAGATATTACTATGCAACGGTGAGTCCGCTCAGGGGGCTGGAGATAAGCGGCAGGATAACCGAGATACTGGGAACTAAAATAACAGACCCGAACTGGCAAGGTTATGGAAATTACAAAGATAAGGCCATTGATCTCAAATACCAGTTTATCAGGGAAGGGAAATACATGCCAGCACTTGCCGTCGGCATTATGGACCCTCACGGCACACGGGTTTTTCCTTCCCAGTATCTTGTTGCAAGCAAACAGATTTATCCTTTTGACCTCACGCTCGGCATTGGCAACGGCAGGTTCGGGAAGGTCCCTCAGCTTTCTCAAAGACTGGAGTTGTTCAGCAATACGGATACATGGCTCAAGGAGTCGCAGTTTTTCTGGGGCCTTCAATTCGCGCCCTCTGATAGATATGCCATTATGGCCGAATACAGCCCGATCAGATACGACAAGCAGACAATAGACCCGGCCCAGGAGAAATTTTTCAGAGAGCCGGTGCCTTCAAAGTTCAATTTCGGCGTTCGATATAAGCCGGCAAAATGGTTCGAGGTCGATTTAAGTTATCAGAGGGGCAATAAGATAGGCGTCAGCGTGACAACGGATTTTGATATAGGCAAACCTCTTATCCCGATATACAACGCCCCGTATAAAGAAAATGCTGCTATCATGAAAAATCCCCTGCGGGAAAGAATTATATCTGCTCTTTATGCCTCTGGTTTCAGCGATATAGTGGTTGAAACAGAAAATGATGAATTATGGATAGAGGCGCAGAACGATAAGTATTTTTACAGCATAAAGGCGGCACAGGCCATTATTCATGTGCTCCCTGAGATACTGCCCGAGCATATACAGAAAATTCATATACTGCTTAAGGATAATGGCATCCCGAAAATTGATCTCAGCGCCGTAAGGGCAGACATAATAGAGTTAAACTCACAGCGGCTTAACATGAGCGAATTTCTGCAGTTATGTGCTATCAATACCGGGATAACAGAGACGAAGAACGCAGAGGGAAGATACGCTAAAAAATTCAGATATGGTTTTAAGCCGTTTTTTGAGGCATTCTTAAATGATCCCTCGGGGTTTTTTAAGTACAGGATCGGCCTTAACGAATGGATGACTTATAACCCCTGGAGAGGTGCGTCCCTCACAGTAAACCTCTCTACCTATCCGGTAAATAATATATCAACTGTCAATGAACCCCTGTCGGTCCCTGTAAGGTCAGATATTGTGCTTTACAAGAAAGAAAAGATTATCCTTGACAGGTTGATGTTTGATCAAATTAACAAAACCGCGCCCGGTCTGTATTCACGGGTTTCAGCTGGATTGCTCGAAATTCAGTATGCAGGGATTGATGCTGAGATAGCAAAACCATTAATTAAGGGCAGGATCCTGCTGGGGATAAGCGGAAGCGCGGTGAAAAAAAGGGCGCCTGATAATCCCTTTCAATTAAAGGGAAACGATGTCAAAGATTACTATACGACTGCGTTCATGAATGCCCGCCTTAATATCCCTGAGGCCGAGATATCTTTTGATATTAAAGCAGGGCGATTCCTTGCCGGTGACAACGGCGCCAGATTCACAATATCAAAATTTATAAACGGCGTGGTTATCCGGGCCTGGTATACCATTACTGATACCTCTGTTTTTTCTGACAGGCACAACAGGGGATATCGGGACAAAGGGATTGCGGTATCAATTCCGCTCCGGCTTTTTATAGGTAAAGATTCAAAGACCAGTTATACCCAGGCACTATCTCCGTGGACCAGGGATACAGGGCAGGATATTGAGCATTACAACCCATTGTTTGATTTAATAGGCAGGGATACACAAATACACCTTGACAAAGACAAGAAAATGATGTATTAATTATATATTGCAATTTTAGTAGTCAATCTTAATAAAAAACAGGAGGGAATCTATGAAAAAGGCAGTGGCGTTAGCAGTAGTGTTTGCGTTTTTTATGTTTAATGTTTGTTATGTTTCGGGTGTATCTGCAGCAGAAATGGTCACCCAGACTATCCCATCCGTAGAAAAGGCCAAAGAGATCGCATCAGCTGCAGGAGGGTCTTATGCTGAAGGGGCAACCGCTCCTGCTGTAACAGGCACACAGGTTGCTGTACCGGTTATTGATAAGGCCTCAGGAAATATCCTTGGATACATTGTAGCAGATAAGGCAAGCCTTGTAGCAGCCCTTAATGCTGCCGGATATACAGAAGTGGCATCTGCGTTAGCCGCATCAGCAGCAGGCACGGCCGCAGGACTAACAGCAGGGGCCGGCATTACAACGGGCACTATTGTGCTTGGCGGAGCACTGGTAGCAGGCGCGATAGCGCTCGCTGTTTCCAGCTCAGGCGGCGGGACAACATCCAACCACTAAGAAACACTTGTTTTAATCATCAATTTCATAAAGGGGCTGCATCAGGCCCCTTTATTTTTTTTCAGAAAGATACTCTAAATTGTCGGGTCTATGATACAAATTATTCCTAAGCGGCATGCCTTTTTATGCATTTTCATATTAAGCTTAATGCTGGCAGCTCCTTTTTCTTTGCCAGCCGATGACAAGCTTGAAACAAAAAATCTGATCCTTGACTCAGCGGAAAATTTTTTTATTTCGCTCAAAAAGAACACGTATCGAACGGTGTGGGAATTATTATCAGCAAGATCGCAGGAAAATATTATCAGTGATGTGCTCAAGGAGTCAGAAAAAATAGGCGTTCAGGTAAACCGGAAGGACGTCGAGAATGATTTTTCAGCCAGCGGGACAATTTCTGCCAATTATTGGCGTTCATTCCTGCAGAACTTCAATCCTGACATTGTATTGAACGAACGTCTTTGGGAGTTTGAATCAATAGAAAGGGATAATGCGGTTATCCTCCTTAAAGGTAATAATGTTGTGACAAAATTAAAAATGTACAGGGAAAACAGCCTTTGGAAGGTCGGCCTGGTAGAAACATTCTGGAAGAGCAGGGCCTACGGGATAATAGAATACTTGACGTCTGTTTTGGTGTATTAGAAACCAGCCCCCTCTTTGTTTCTCTCTTTTGTATTTAATTTAAAAAAAACACATTATTTATACCATTGAGATACTGAGTCATATTGGAAATAAGCAATAAAAATATAGAGTTAATCGTTTTTATCTTTCTCCGTGCCTCTGTGTTTATTTACATGTTTTCAACTTTTTCACGAATGAACCCTTTATTTTCAGCAGACTTACTTTATATTTACTTTATAAGGAATTCTTATATTTTCATTTGTTCTTGACAATTTATTTGGACAGCAATTAAACTTGTAGAGTTTCTGATTGCCTATTTACCCAACATTCCCACTTAAGGAGGTATAATTTAATGAAATTAGCTGTTTTTGTAAGTGATTACAGAAATACCGTTGACACGCTCGAGAGGCTGAA
>JACQXH010000010.1:13314-14240 GCA_016208845.1 Nitrospirota bacterium
TCCGGTGCTGAACAAATCCGCAAAGTTCTATTCCCTGTCCGAAGACCTTGATACAAGGGGTCTAAAATCCGCAAACATAGACAGCAAGATTCAAATCATTAATTACAGCGAACTGGTTGACTTAATATTTAATGACTATGAAAAATTAGCCTGGTTATAGGAGGAAAAATATAATGGGAAAACTTACAATTGGCTGCTTTTCTTCACTAGTAGGATCAATGACTCTTGACTTTGCAGTAAAGCTTGCCTCAACCGCAATAGAAAAAGGACATAAGGTGGATTTCTGGGTTTCGGGCAATGGTACAATGCTTTCGATAAAAGGGCAAAGGGCGTTCAAAGATTACTCTCATCTTGAAAAGCCCGTGAAGGAACTAATGACAAAAGGGCTTACCATTACAGCCTGTGAGGCATGTGCAGAAGCCAGAGGTTATCACAAGGATAATACTATAGAGAATTTCAAGAGACACAGCATGGACTGGTATCTGGCAAGCGCATTTGATGCTGACAGGGTCTTACATATAGGAGGTGAATAATAATGGCAACTACGAAATTGGGATTTATTGTACAAAGACCGGGTTACAAGAGCGAAAACCCAAAGTTAGCCCTTACACATGCTATCGCAAGCCAGTCTGTTGAGGTCTACCTGAACGACGGCGACCTGGTTACTGCAGATATAGCCTTTATTGGGGATGGCGTTCTTAATTGCATTAAAGACCAGAAGGCTATCCCGCATTACGGTCTATCAAGCACAGAGTCACACATAAAAAGCTGTCTTCTCCTGGACCTTAACGTCCTCATTTGCAAAGAAGACCTTGAAAGATTCGGTCTCACTGAAAACGACATTATAATGGATGCTGAGGAGTTTGGCGCTGATATGAAGACCAGAGTGGTCCCTTATTCCGAGATATCCAAAATGATGGAAGAAG
>JACQXH010000112.1:0-2181 GCA_016208845.1 Nitrospirota bacterium
GCATATGCACCGGCATTTTATTCCACAAATATTTTCCTGATCTCAATCGCGATAGGACTTTGCGCAGGCCTGATCACCGGCTGTATTGGAGCAGGCGGCGGATTCATTATTACACCGGCCCTGATGGCAGCAGGGGTCAAAGGCATATTAGCTGTAGGAACAGACCTTTTCCACATCTTTGCAAAGGCAATTATGGGGACCGCCGTACATAAGAAGCTGGGCAACGTATCAGTAAAACTTGCGATAGCGTTCCTCGTAGGATCTGCCGGCGGCACGTTCATCGGCGGCGCTATCAACAAAGGGCTTTATGATTATGACCCGAACCTGAGCGAGGCCTTTATCAGCCTTATTTACGCGGTGCTTCTGGGCTTCCTCGGCTTCTACGCGCTCGCTGACTTCCTCAGATCAAGAAAATCTAAAGACACAGGTGACGCCCACGGCGGTTCAGCAGGTATGACAAACCTCTCTGTTAAAGTACAGAATGTAAATATCCCCCCGATGATCAAATTCGATGAAGACTTTGCAGCAGGCGGCAGAAAGATCTCCGGAGTGATCGTTGCACTGGGCGGTGTTATCGTTGGTCTTATGGCTGCGATCATGGGTGTAGGCGGCGGGTTCATCACCTTCCCGATGTTTGTCTATATATTCGGTGTTTCTTCAATGACGACTGTCGGCACTGACATACTGCAGATCATATTCACCGCAGGTCTCGCCGCAACAACGCAGTATGCGATCTACGGTTATGTTTTTTACACGCTGGCAATGGGAATGTTATTGGGCTCACTCATCGGCATTCAGGTTGGCGCTCTTACAACAAAGGTAGTCAAAGGCATCCACATCAGGGGATTCTATGCAGTTTCAATATTGGCCGGTTTCATCAACAGGGCGGCAACGCTTCCCAAGAAGCTTGTGGAACTTGAGGTCATTAACTGGTCCAAGCCGGTTGTTAAAGGCATTGAAACCGGCGGTAACATCATATTCTGGGTAGTAGTCGCGGCATTCGCTGTGTGGGTCATAGGCAAGTTTGTCGCAAATATCGGCACGTTAAGAGGAGAGGACGAAAGTGTAGCTCCAGTCCTCGTAAAGGAGGAGGCATAACATGATAGTAAGAAATAAAAAAATGTTCAGTATGGGCGTTGTTTTTGCAATATCATTCCTGTCGGTCCTGGTACTGATCTTCTCGCCTGTATTCCCCGGCGGCAAGAACGGCCTTGTGTTTTCAGATGATATGTTCAACAAACTCTCAAAGGGCTCGTCATACTTCATCCCTAAAGTGGCCAAGTCTGTTGAGACAGTCAACGGAAAGACTTTATCGTTAAGCATCAAGCTCGATAAGGCAGAGGATGTTGAAAACACCGCGAAGCTTTTCACAACCGCAGGCGCAGCAGTTGAGGCGCAGGACACTCAATTGAAGATACAGGGCGACCTGGGCGCCATACTTGCAAGCGCATTGAAGGATGCAGACGCAATGTACAAAAATGATGGCAAGGCAGTCACTGACCGCTATGGCTACGATGAAAAGGCCGCCATGAAAAACTGGTGGGCCGCGTTGACCAAGTTTGATAAAGAGCTTAAAAAAGAAAAGCAGATCGCCGAGGCAAAGGTCGTCTCCGATGTTATCAAAAAGGGGATCGAGCCCGGGTACAATTTCTATCATATTGAAGCAAATAAGGTCGCAGACCACGCGGGCATGATGTCCGGCCTGCTCATATTCTACGTTGCTTATACCATGTGGTGGGGTTATGCCATATTCTATATGTTTGACGGACTCGGCCTCAGCATGAAAAAGGCAAAGGTGAAAAAAGAAGCGTAATATAAAAAAGGGTTCAGGGGGCCAGGGGCAGGAAAACTTGATCCCTGACCCTTGACCCTTGACCCAATATGTCACGATACAGAAAAATCCTTGTTGCGGTTGACGGATCGGATTCAAGCAAGAACGCCTTCCGGCAGGCCTGCAAGATAGTTCATAATGATAAGAGCTGGATAACCGCTCTCACGACCAGTCCCTTTTACCAGGACCAGTTTGATGTCCTTACCACAAAGCAAAGGGTCAACAAGCAAATGCTTGAAGAAGGCGAAAAGATAATATCTGATATTCAAAACATAGCTAATGAAGAGGACGTCTATATAAGGACCCGGATCGAAGAAGGCACACCCTTTCAGACCATTGTTGATATTGCT
>JACQXH010000112.1:2219-12287 GCA_016208845.1 Nitrospirota bacterium
GTCATGGGCAGACATGGAATGAAGCGTCTCGAAAAAACCCCTGTAGGCAGTGTTACCGCGCGAGTAATAGGACACAGCCGGAGCGATGTCCTTGTAGTACCGCGAGACTCGTCTGTGGGCTGGAAGGAGATCCTTCTTGCAGCAGATGGTTCAAAATACAGCAAGGCTGCTATGGAAAAGGCCTTTGACCTTGCAAAGTCTTATGGTGGACAATTGAAAGCCGTGTCTGTGGTCGATGTCACGGACGAATTCCAGACAGTAGCTCCCGGTATAGTTGAAAAACTTGTTAGAGAGGCAAAAAGCATTGTGGAGGACCTAAGAAATAAAGCAGAGGCTGATGGGGTAATTGCAGAGACTTTTGTAAAAGAAGGCGAGACGTTCCAGGTCATCACAGACCTTGCAAGACAATGCCAGTCTGATGTAATAATCATGGGCAGTCACGGAAGGACCGGAATAAGAAGATTGTTAATGGGAAGTGTCACCGAGAAGGTCATAGGTTATGCACCCTGCCCTGTTCTTATCGTAAAATCATAGGGATCATCCCTGCCTTATTCAGAACTGTTTAACCTATAAAAAGCATTTGGCCCTGCCTGCCGGCAAGGCACAGACCGCCACAGACTCAAAAAAATATTTTGCCACGGATTAACACTGATAGCATAAAAAAAGGGGGATAATTGATTTTCTTGAGTAAGACTTGTATTCCCGTTGACTTAACTTTATTCAGTTTCCGCGTCGATCCGTGCAGATCCGCGGCTGAATCTTAGCCTCACTTAATTTGTTGCAAATTGAAACCTCAAGCCCAATTATTGCAACAATTTCTCAAATTGTTTGTAAATATCAAATTAACTATCCGTTAAATATGGTTTTTCCCTTATATCAGGCCATGAACGCCCGTTAATCAATTTCTCAGGCAATTGAAAATTGCAACGATAATTGAATTATTGCTATTTATTCACAATCGTAAAATATCTGTAAATTCAATTAGTTCTTTAATAGTCATCCGCTGGCATGAATATTGAATATAACAAATCAACAATATTAAACAAGAAATTAAATAAAAAAATCTGCAAAGGAGGTACCAGGAAATGAAGAAAATATTTAAAAAACTGGAAGACGTTTACACAGCAGCAGCTTACGCCGAGGCCGGAGAGCATGAGACTGCAAGAGAAATCATAAGGGAAGAAAAGAGGACGCAGAAAAGAGAGCAAATTACGAAGAGACCACGTACTCAATTAAGGGCTCGCGGCAAAGAATAACTCAATCATGAAATGAAAACGTTCACGAATAATATCGGGGATATGATCTCTTACCCTGATCCTGTTGAAGAACCGTTATACGGTAAAACAAAAGCAGGCCTGAAGGAGCACAAGACCGTGCTCCTTGCAATCTCAGACAGGATGTTTGACAGGCATGCCTTCAGTTATGCATTGAATGTCAGTCAGAGGATCGGGGCGAGCATGGAAATATTGTACATCACGGAATCGGGCCGGGAAAGAAGCGGATTGAAAGATTTCATGTCCGTGGTTGAGCAGGAGGGCTTCAGGTTCAGCCTTGTTATGAAGACGGGCTGCGTCAAGAAAGCGATTCTCGATTATACGAATGAACGGAGCGAAATACAGTTTGTGATAGTCGGAGCGGAACTTGAACTGAACATAGGATGCGAGTTTACTGAGAGGGCCATTTCAAAGGCCTGGAAAAAATTAAAATGCCCTCTGGTCGTAGTTTCAAAAAATATGTCTGCTCCCAACTGATGTCCAATGCGAATGAAAAAACAGAAAACTCAAGCCCGGTCGTGAAGGGACTGCTTCTTCGCTTAATAGAAAAATACCGCATTTTTCATTTAAAGACCGTTCAGATCCTGCTGGCGATAACAACTCCCCTGCTTCTCGCAACCGTACTGGTCCTCGGCTGGATGTACGGCAATAAGATCAAGGAGATCGTAACAAAGGATTTCAATCAGCAGCAACTGGTGCTTGCCCAGCACGCATCCCGCCAGATAGAAAACAGCATGGATATGCTCAAGAAAGAGTTAATCCTGCTCAGCCTTTCACCATCCCTTCAGTATTTTGAAAAAGTCTCCATTGGAAAACGAATGGGGATCACCTATTCAAGTATCAGGGAGTCAGGGGCTCTGGAGATCAGATTCATCGAATCCATGCAGCAGCAGGACCATGTCGCTCTCAGATATGTCGAATCCCTTAAACAGCAGACGCATATTCTAAATGGCAACGGTTACAGTATTGCCAATACATATGCTGAAGACCTTTTATATCTTAAATGGGCCGGACAGGTACAAAACAGGGAATCCATAATACTCGGTGAGATCATCCCTGTTGTCACCGGCAAAAACACTCAGAAACTCATGATTAAAATTGCGATACCGGTCTGGCAGGTCTCTGTTGATGAGGCCCATCCTGATGCAACGGGGAGATTCTCCGGGGCCCTGCTGTTTGTGGTGGATACGACATCCCTGATACAGAGAGTGACAGAAGGCATCAGGTCAGGCAAGACCGGATACGCATGGGTAATAGATGAAAACGGCCTGTTCCTCTATCATCCTGAACAGGATTTCATAGGGAAGAACGCATTTGAGGCAAGAAAAGAAAAGAAACCTACCATTTCTTTTTCGCGTATCAATGAAATACAAAAAGACCTTATGCTCGCGGGCAAGGAAGGTACAAGCTGGTACATATCAGGATGGCACAAAGGAGTGGAAGGAGAGATAAAAAAACTTATTGCATATACCCCAATTCATCTCAACGAGCCGGAAAAACGTCTGTGGTCCATCGCAGTAGTCGCTCCGGTAAGAGAAGTAGAAGATGCGATCCAGTCTATTCATATCCATCAATTCTCCTTGCAGACCCTGATCGTCGTGATCATCCTTTTGGGGGGCATAACAGTTGTTTCCCTTATGTTTACATGGTCGCGTACGCTTGAGAAAGAGCAAAAGACCCAAAGAAGAAATTGTCGCAGAAAATATCGGCCAGATATGTCAGAATGAAAGCAGCGCCGCCTTGCAGTACAGCGCCATTGACGAAGCCTTCAGGACAGGAGAGAGCAAGCAGATAGTCTATTCTGTGAACATAGGCGATAACGAACACTGGCTCATCACAAACTTCAGCTGGCTGCTTGATGAGAATGGTAATGTGTTTGCAGTCCTTGGGATCGCAAGGGACATTACGAGAAGGAAAAAAATGGAAGAACAGATGTTCCATACTGAGAAACTGGCGTCGGTCGGCACTCTGGCCGCAGGCGTAGCGCATGAGATAAACAATCCTCTGGCAATAATACTTGGATTCACCGACCTCACTCTCGAAAAGGTCCAGAAAGATTCCGAGATATACGAAACCCTGAAGACCATAGAAAAACACGGAACAAATGCCAAGAGGGTCGTTGAAAATCTATTAAGTTTCACAAGGCTGTCTGAAGAAAAAATAGAAGACGTGGATATCAATTTGAACATCAACTCAGTTCTTGATGTGACTAAAAATACCTTCTCGCTCAACAGGGTCTCTGTCAGCAGGGAATTGTCGGACAATCTTCCTTTTATAAAAGGCAGCGCCGGAGAGCTCCAGCAGGTATTCTTCAACATAATATCCAACGCCATGAGTGTCATGAAGGGCGGCGGTATCCTGACGGTCAGAACAAGGACAGTGGATCACGGTCAAAAAGTTGAAACAAGAATATCTGACACCGGATGCGGCATCAAGAAGGAACACAGAACAAAGATTTTCGACCCCCTGTTCACCACCAAAAAGGTGGGCGAAGGTACCGGGCTGGGCCTGTTCGTTTCATATGGCATCATATCAAAATATGGTGGCAGGATAACTTTTGAGACTAAAACACCGGATGAGTCCAAAGAGCACGGGACAACTTTTATAATAACTTTGCCGGCGGTGAAGAGACAGTGAATAGTAGGCAGTGAATAAATAAGAATACAGGGGTCAGAAATCAGAAGGTATAAGTCCACCTATACTGTATTCTGAATTCTGTATACTGTATTATTCTTTTTGACTTCTGACTTCTGACTCCTGTATTCTGGATCCTATTAAAAACGGAGGACATTATGCCTGAAAAATTACTGATCGTTGATGACGAGCCTGATATGCTGAAGCTTATCAGCATGATCATCAGGGAAAAAACCCACTATGAGGCTGTGACCACCAATAATCCGCTTGAGGCTGTCGAACTGGCAAAACAGGGAGGCTTTGATCTTGTCATCGCTGATCTGAAAATGCCCGGCCTTGACGGCATGGAGCTTCTCGAAGCTGTCAAGCATATAGATGACAGCATACCCGTCATCATCATCACGGCGTTCGGCAATGTGGAATCCGCACTTGAGACAATGCATAAAGGGGCCTTTGACTTCATAACAAAACCGTTCAAAAAAGAGCAGATACTTTTTACCATAGACAAGGCCCTGAAGCTTGTAAAACTGAAAAAAGAAAACGATGCGCTGAAAGAGAGACTAAACAAGGCAGAGTCTTAAAAAGAATCATTCAATGCCATTTAAGTGAATTGGTCATTATTTATGTTAATTGGCACAATAAATATATTTCCTGGCCGGATGTATTTTATTGCCAGGACCATCTCCACTCACGAATTATCTCAACCTGTACAGCAGCAAAATATTAATCAAGTATACCAGCACAATCCCGATAGAGTCCCAGGCAAGGAATAACCGCTTTTTCTCTGTACGGTATGTAAGGCCGATGATCGCTATCGCCCGAATGATCCATTTTCACAAAAGAAAGGATCGGGCCTTTGACGAAAAAGAGATCATCAAGGCCGAGGATGAAGACGTTGAAGATATTGCTTCCGAAGAGGTTGCCGATTGCCATGTCTATCGCCCCCATTCTAACAGCAGAGACCGAAACCACTACCTCCGGAAGCGATGTGGAGATGGCGATAAAAATATTACCGACAAAGGTCTGCCCCAGACCTGTGATTTCCGCAATCCCCTCGCCTATCTTTGGCAGAAAAACAGCGGCTATAATAACGATAACTGCATTTATGATATAGTGCGTTACCGCTGTCTGCGTCGGGATTTCCTGATATTTCAATTCAGCCGCCTTCTCTTTCACATATTCCAATATCTGTCTCTTTTCATATGAATAGATCATCCTCATTGCAAGCATGTAAACAAAGACAATCAAAATACTATACGTGCCTATCCAGCCGAGAGGCTGCAAACGATCTCCTGAAAACAATGCCGTTATAACAATGCCGAGCAAAAGTACGCCGAATCCGGCGGAAAGGACGTGCCCATGATGCGCCTTTGCAGATATTGGCATCGGGCGGTAGATGGCGTCAAGAAAGGCAAGTACGAGCATATTGAATACACAGCTTCCGAGGACGTCGCCTGCCGCTATGTCCGGCACGCCCGCGTATGTCACAGAGCTTATGCCCGTCACAAGTTCAGGTAGCGAAGTGACCGATGCCATGAGCACAACGCCTATCCAGGCCCTGCCGAGCCCTGTCTTTTCAGCGATCATATCGCCGCGCTTAGACAGCCTCGTGCCTGCAAAGACAATTGCGGCTGTGCAGATTACAAATCCGGCCCAGAGAAGCATGTTATCTCCTATCAATGATACTTGATCGCTATAAATTTGTCAGACCCAAGGTAATCTCTGGCATGGTTGATGTCTTTTTTCCTGCCGATGAGAAGAAGTACGTCACCTGCCTTCAGGTCAAAATCGGGTGAAGGGTTTTGATGGATGTCTTCGCCCCGCTGCACGGCGATAACGGTAACCCCGGTCTCGGCCCTGAGATGCAGCTCTTTAATTGAGTGTCCGCTGACCCTGGAGCCCTCCTTAATCAGATAGGTCTCAGTCTCGATATCTTTCAAAAATTTATGCCTTTCGGCAAGATGTCTCATGGGAAGTTCAACCGTTCTCAGTACGCTATAGCTTCCCTTTCTTATATTGTCGATATAATCACTAATTACATTCCCCGGCAATTGATAGTTATGCAGCACCCTGGAAAATATCTCGACTGACGTTTCAAACTCTTCGGGTATCACCTCATTCGCCCCGAGTTTAACAAGCTCGTCCACCTCGCTTATGTACCTTGTCCTAACAATTATATGAACTTCAGGATTCTCATGCCGTGCGATGGATACAACTGCCCTTGTTGAGGCCGGGTCGGATATTGCCGCCACAAGAAGTCTCGCCCTTTCTATATTTAATTTATGAAGTATGTCCCGGCTTGTTCCGTCGCCATAATAAATCGGTTCTCCTTTCTTCTTCATCTCCCTAACCGTATCGCTGTTCATCTCAAGGACCACGTAAGGTATCTCCGCCTCTCTTAAGACTCTTGCCAGATTTCTTCCATTCAGACCGAACCCGACAATTATTACGTGTCCCTGCCTCTTCGCCGGGGATCCTTCTGCGGAAATTGTTTTGAGTTTATCAACCTTCTTCAGCAGACGCCTTGAAGCTATCCATGCGGATGCGGAGGGGGCTGCTTTTATTATAAAAGGGGTGATCAGCATGGTTGCAACAGAGGATGACAGGAATATTTGATAAAAATCTTCCGAAATAAGTCCCGATGTTTTTCCGGCGACTGCAAGCACAAATGAAAACTCGCCGATCTGCGCCAGACCAAGACCGGCGCTGACAGCGGGTCTGAGAGGACTTCCTGTCGCCAAAACAGAGATTACGCCGGTAATCACCTTAAGTCCGAATATCAGCGCGACAGTTACTGTTATCTGCTGCCAGTTTTCTGCCATAAAACCGGCGTTCATAAGCATTCCGACTGACACAAAGAAAAGCCCCATAAAGCTCTCTTTAAAAGGCAGTATGTCCGCCGTGGCCTGATGCGCGTACTCTGATTCCGAGATTATGAGCCCTGCCAGGAACGCGCCGAGTGCGAGAGAAAGACCGAATTTTGAAGTTAGCAGGGCTATCCCGAGACAGAAGAGGATGATAGTCGCTATAAATAACTCCCTGCTTCTTGTGCGCACTACCTGATAAAGGAGATTCGGAACCAGCCATCTGGCGCTCATAAGAACGGCGGCTATGATCATAGCCGCTTTTAACATTTTGATTGCCACATCCGCTGCATTTAGCCCGTTACCTGAGAGCGCAGGGACAAGGAGCATCATGGGGACAACACACAGGTCCTGGAAGATCAATATACCGATCATCATGCGGCCGTGCGGGGTATCTGTTTCTCCCTTTTCTGCCAGCATCTTCAGAACAATAGCCGTGCTGCTGAGCGCAATAAGAAAGCCTGTGAAAATGGATTTATTTATATTCCCGGTCACAAGATAAGCTGCAATCGCAGATAAGCATATGGTAAGCAGCGTCTGAACTCCTCCGCCGCCGAGAACCGTTTTTTTCATCCGCACAAGCCTTGACATTGAAAACTCGACGACTATAGTGAAAAGCAGAAGTATTACGCCAATCTCGGCCATTATTTCCACGGCATGAACATCTTCCACAAGCCCGATGCCATAGGGACTGATAATAACTCCAGATACAAGGAATCCTACAATGGAAGGTATCCTTAATCTTTGCAGCAGAAATACCACGGCGGCGGAAACACCTAAGATGACTACGAGCGATTGTAATAATCCGTTTTCCATAGTTTTTATGGTAACATAAAATCACTACTGTCCCAACGTTGACTGATTGAATTCAGCTGGTTGCAGGAATCATCAATTTCATCAACGTCATCCATACAGAAAAATGCCTGTAACAATTGTGTTTTCTCCAGAAGTGTCATATTCAGAATCCATAGAATTGAATAGAGACTGTGGTTCAAATTCAATCGCTTCCTGACGATAGCGACAAGTACATAAACAAAGATCGCAATCCGGATTTGTGTCTTTACCGCGTTCTCTGTGGGGCCATAGGACGCCTTGATTCGCAAATCAGGCAAACAAAGACAACCAATCCGGAGAATCAGATTATTTTATGCATATATCATTACGCCTTTAAGGTTCTCCTTTATCAAATCTCAAAAAATATTGTATCCTTAAAACACCAAGGGAATTAAATGCAATTAAAAATCTGGCATAAGATGATCATAGGCATCGCGATTCCATCTATTATTGCGATCGTCGGCAGTCTGCTGTCCTACGAATATATAAATAACGTAAAAAACAGGCAGGGGCTGGTCCAGATTGCCGATGATCTGAAAGAACAGGTCCTTGAGGTCCGGCGGAATGAAAAGAATTTCCTTCTCCATAAAGACGACGAATATTACAAATATTTTCAGGACGCGATAGCAGTCCTGAATAATTCACTGAACAATATATCCCTGAAAACGATGATGGAGATAGCTTACTGACGACCTGTACAAGGATTATCAGGAAGAAGCCGATATTGTTGAAAAAGTAAGGGAAGAAGGCAGGATGCTCGAGGCCTCTGTAGCAACGGGCAGGCACGCAAAAGAACTTACCACAAGCTTTATTCTTAATCTCAGGCGGCTTGAAAAAAACTATATGCTCTTCCGCAACAAAGAATCGTCTGTCAAATTTGAGACCGCCCTGTCGGAACTTAAGAATATAACCCCTTTCTGCATTGATTGCTCTCAGTACGTTGAGGCAATCAATAATCTCCTTGCAGCTTATTCAAAGATTGATTCCAAGGTAAATGAATTGCAGGTCCTCGGCAATAATCTTGAAGAAATTTCGAATAAGATTGTTCAAGGTGAGCGGCAGATGATCAGTTCTTTCCTGACTCATACACAGCGTCTGATACTCATAGCCGTTGCAATGCTATGCATTTTGGGGCCTCTTTTTGTATATACGACCGCAAATTATATTGTTGCGCCGATCAAACGACTTGCCCACATCACAAGAAAAATATCTGAAGGAGATGTGACTTTGAGGGCGCCCCTTAAAGAACATGACGAGACCTATTCCCTTGCCATGTCTTTTAATACAATGCTGGACCACCTGCAGCTGACGCACGAGTCTCTGGAAAAAAGCCTGGAGCTCCTGAGGGAGAAACAGACCCAGCTCGTTGAATCCGAGAAACTGGCTTCATTAGGAACGCTCGCATCCGGAGTTGCACATGAGCTCAATAACCCGCTCAACAACATTTACCTTGCTTCGCAGACATTGTCCAGAGAGATAGACCCGGCGACCACGCCTGATATTGTCAAAGAATGCGTAAAGGATATTTCTTCCCAAACTCTGAGGGTAAAGCGGATAGTCGGCGACTTGCTGGAATTTGCGAGGGAGAAAGGGCCTGAGCTCAAAAAAATTAATTTGACCAGATTGATCAAGGACGTCCTTAATCAAATGGTCGCTTCTGGCGCACTGACAGGCGTAAAGCACACGCTTAAGTCTCCGTCGAATGTCGATGTGCTTGCAGACAGGCTTCTCCTTGAGCAGGTCTTCATAAATCTTTTCAGTAATGCTGTTGACGCCATGGGAGGTGCGGGTTCTCTTAATATTGGGGTAGATGTCCTTGACGATTCAGTGCTGACAAAGATCTCTGATACGGGCCAGGGCATACCGTCTGAAATAATTTCAAAGATATTTGATCCCTTTTTCACAACAAAAGAAAAAGGCACGGGTCTGGGGCTTGCGATAGTCTATAACATAATCAAAAAACATAATGGTAAAATAGAGGTGCACAGCGTTCCTGAAGCCGGGACTGCATTTGAGATAACACTGCCTAAAGGAGACGAGAGTGCTTAAGATATTAGCTGCTGAAGATGAAGATATAACTTTAAAACACCTGCTTTACGCATTAAAGCATGAAGGTTACGAGGCCACAGGCGTAAGCAACGGGATTGAAGCGCTGGAGAAGATCGAAAAGCAGGAATTCGACATTCTTATTGCAGACATTAAAATGCCGGGCATGGACGGACTGACGCTGCTCGGCAAGGTAAAAGAAAAATACCCTAAAATTGAAGTCATTATCATAACAGGCTTCGGCAGTATAGAATCCGCAGTAAATGCCATGAAACAGGGCGCTTCTGATTATATCACCAAACCTTTTAATATCGATGAACTTAACCGGAAGATCAAAAAGATCCAGGAAAAAAAAAGCTTGGAGCAGGAGAACATAGCCCTTAAAGTTTCCCTCGGCATCGGCAGAGACTATCCGT
>JACQXH010000113.1 GCA_016208845.1 Nitrospirota bacterium
CCTCTTATCAATAAGGGCGAGGTGCTGGGACTTCTTGACATAGGTTCTTTATATTATGAAAGGCTTAATACTGACCATATTTCAACAGCAGAGAAGATCGCATCACAGATCACTGTGGCCCTTGAGAACGCAAAACTCTATGAAGACCTGGGAAAACTGCTCATCAATACTATCACATCTCTTATATCGGTCATTGACGCAAAGTCGCCCTGGACGAAAGGTCACTCTGAGAGAGTTACACAATATGCCGTCGAAATAGCAAAAGAGATGGGCCTGCAGGATAAAGATGTTGACCATTTAAAGCTCTGCGGAATTCTTCATGACATTGGGAAAATAGGCACATATGACTCACTGCTCGAAAAAACCGATAAACTCACAGATGAGGAATATGCCCTCATAAAAAAGCATCCTGAAAAGGGAGCGGAGATACTGAAGCCAATAAAGCAATTGAACGATGTTATCCCCGGCATTCTTCATCATCATGAGAGATATGACGGCAAGGGCTATCCGGATGGACTTAAGGGTAAGGATATTCCCTTGTGCGCAAGCATACTCTCAGTGGCAGATTCATTCGATTCGATGGTTGCAGACAGGCCCTACCGAAGATCCACGGGCAAAGAATATGCCATTGCAGAGCTCAAACGCTGCGCAGGATCGCAGTTCGATCCCATGATAGTCGAGGCATTCCTCAGAGTCATCGAGAGACTGGACGGTGATATTGGTTAAACTTTACAACTTGCTGCCCTATATTCAGAATTAACGTTTAGTCACGAATTAACTTTAAATTAGAAAAACATATTTTAGATGAAAAAATCGCTTTTTCTTATGATCGGCCTTATGATCCTTCCTTTTTCCGCTCAGGCTGGCATGACCATAGACCGCTACTTTAAGACTCAGGAAAAAAACGAAGCTGAGAACGCAGAAAGTGCGTCAGCAAAGAAAGATGATTTTTCCTTAAGCGGTTATGCTGAATCGGGAGGCAGGTCAACTGCCGAAGATTACGAGGAAGAGGATACTGATGACGATTATGCTTATCGCAGCTATCACCTTAAGTTAAGGCAGAAGGTATCTGACCGGCTAAGTTATGACATCGGGTCGTTTATTTATGGCAGGGACTATAAGTCCAAAGATTCACTGGATAATATATCAGGGATATTTAAGACGAACTGGTCCTATAACATAGACCGGCTCAAGGATGAAGCCCTGGAGTTGGGCATTAAAGTGAATTATAAAGAAAAGCGGTATGAGAATACGCCGCGAAATGAATATGACGAGATCAGGTTTGCGCCAATGCTTACATTTAAAAAGAAAAATGTCTATTCCGTTGATTTGATCTTAGGCATCGATAATTACGATTATTTAGAGGCAGGAGAGAAGGATCAGCTTAAAATATCCGGCAGGATAGCAGCAGTCCGTTATTTCCGGGATAAGAAATTGAAGCTCATATCATCTTACAGGATAGAGCAATCAGAAAGGGAAACGACTGGCAGGGAAAGGACCAAGCACGAGGTGTTGGCTGGACTTGATTATGTCTTTGATATTCCGTTAATTTATAAAGTTACTGCCCGTGCAGGCTGGGGCAAGAGGGATACCAAAGAAGATGAGGAGAGGGACGACGACCTTGATTATGAATATTGCCGCTTATACGGTGGTACTGAGCACAAGATCGGTCCTGAATTAATAACAAATATAAAATATCAATATTTAAGAAAGGACTACATCCATGCCGACCTGGACAGCAGAGGTTTCTATATTCAAAATAGTTGGGATTATGAGGCGCTGGATAATACAAGCCGGCGTATCTGGTTTCATCTTGAGCTTGAGCACAAGGACGTCTCTTACAGTTTGAGGAGCGGTAATGATTATAGAAAAGAAACCGCAGGGGTAGATGTAAATTACCGGAGAAAAAAAGAATGGAAGGCCTCGGCAGGATTTGAGGGTAATTTTTATGATTTCAGCGATTCTGCCAAAGACAAGAAGAGATATTTTGCCAGAATAGGATTTGAGAGATTATTCTTTGCGGGTGATCTGGCTTTACGCCTTGATTTAAAATATAAATATACGGACTACAAACAAAAAAATGATAGAGAGGATGAGGCGGTTAGGGCAGGGTTTGAATATAAATTCTAAAGCCGAATTGTCCAAAATAGAAAATACAGGGAGTCTGATAAAAACAGGGAGCGATAAATAAATTAAAAAATCAAATATCATCCAGAATAGCCAGGACAAAAATATAGAGAATGTTTCAAACCTTAATTTTGCATTTTGCTTTTTAATTTTTTATATTGTTAAAGGGGCCGTTATTGTGTTTTCTCAGCATCCAGCCTCCCTTTTTTAATTATTCTGGACAACAATGATCATAATAAAATGACATTATTACGCGGCTTAGGATGCATAAAAGACAAACTTGATGGCCGGGATTATTTAATGCGGGCGTATCTGCCGGCAGTGAAAATCCCCCCAAAAGTTGACTGGACGAAAAAGATGTCTCCGGTGAGAGACCAGGGAGATGAAGGGACCTGCGTGGGTTTTGCCGCGACTTGCGGCATGAAGGAATATCACGAGTTTCTTGATTACCGGAAACTTGTCACTCTTTCCCCGCGTTTTCTTTACAACGAGGCCAAAAAGATCGATGGCATGCCGCGTGCGGAAGGCACTACCATCCGGGCGGCAATGCAGGCGCTTTCTAAAAAAGGCGTCTGTCAGGAAAAGTTCTGGCCCTATTCACCCCATCAAACTAACAAGGCCGGTGAAGGCGCTTTCTCCAACGCAAAAAAATTCCGCGTCATGACTTATGCCCGCATTCTTAACCTTAATGAATTGCGTTTAAGCCTTGCCACAAAGGGTCCTTGCGTTATCGGCGTTGAAGTATTTGAAGAGATGATGAAGACCAAAACAGGGCTTGTGCCAATGCCAAAGAAGAATAAAAGCATACTGGGCGGACATGCAATTTGCCCGGTCGGCTACAATGATAAAAAGAAGGTTATCAAATTCAAGAACTCCTGGTCTGATGCATGGGGGCAGAAGGGTTACGGATATTTACCCTATACTTATATTGAGCGTTATATGATGGACGCATGGAGCTCGGTTGATATTGACGATCCGAACCCGCTTACTCTTGCAAGTGTATTGAATTACAGAGATCGGGCCTTGGTTTGATAGAAGATTCACGCAGCGTACTTCGTCTGTTCAAATGTTTAAATCCCTGTGTACTCTATGATTAATAGCATTTCCGGGTTAAGAGCCTGTCGGACTTAGGGCGTGAGTAGTGTAAAATAGACGCATGAGAAAATTTATAGACATAGACAGAGAAACACCAATGTTGTTGCCATGCGATTTGAGGGACTGGATACCGGA